>NZ_JBKOOL010000033.1:0-41416 GCF_046764065.1 Nocardia sp. NPDC002869 | reverse complement strand
CGGGACTTGCCAAGTCCCGCCCAAGTCCCGCCACCTCGGACTCTTTAACCAGCTGAGCTGGTGTTTTCTGTGTCGCCCCTCCTCGCTCGGCTTCCCAACTCTCTATGGCTTCGCTGTTCATAGAGAGTTGGGAAGCCGAGCGAGGAGGAACAACACAGAAAAGAAGAGAGAGAAAGAGTCCAAGGAGAGAGGAGAGACCACAAAGAGAGGAGGGGAGGACCACAAAGAGAGGGGCGGGCTTGGCAGGATGGTTGCGTTTCGGAGCGCCCGTTACGTTGACGACGTACTTGGCGAAGGGGCTCGGTCGGGAGGGCGGCTACGGTTCGGACGCGCTGGGGACCGGGGTTGAGATCCGAAGGCGGTGCGGTCGGCTGGTTCTTGAGGATGACCACAAGGAGGGGGCGGTCGGCCGGCGGCGTGTTCGCAGCGTTGGCGATTGATAACTAGCCATCAAATCCCAACGCCGACCTGCGATGCTCGGATAAAATTGAGTCCTAGTAATCAATTGAAGGGGTGTGGATGAGTCTCGTATCGGGATCGATGGTCGCGGCGATCGAAGAGGCATGGGCAGGGTTGAGGGCGCGGCATCCCGACGTACCGGACGTGGTGATCACGATCGCGGCGGGATCGGTCGGCCGGCGGGGCGTGCGGCTCGGACAGTTCGGTGCCGACCGCTGGGTGCATGGTGATGCCCGGCTCCCCGAACTGTTCATCGGGGGAGAGGGTTTCGTGCAGGGGGCGCGCGAGGTCATGGCGACCTTGCTGCACGAGGCCGCACACGGGATCGCGCGAACCCGCGGGATCAAGGACACCAGCCGCGCCGGCGCCTACCACAACGGCAAATACCGTGACATCGCTGCCGAACTCGGACTCGACGTCGAGCGCCACAAGGGCAGCGGTTGGTCGATCACCACCCTCACCGACGCCACGGCGCAGAGCTACCAGCAGGAAATCGGCAAGCTCGGCGGCCTGCTGGTCGCGCACCGCCGCATCGAACGCGAGTACCTCGACGAGGAGACCGCTGCTCAGAGCGATACCGCAGAGGGTGACCCCGACTCCAAGCCAGGGCGCCCGCACAACGGACATTCACTCACCTGCTCATGCGAACCGGTGCGCCGGATCCGCGCCTCCCAAAAGTCGCTCGACGCCGGCCCGATCCTGTGCGGCGTATGCCAGCAGCCATTCGCAGCCGTTGATCCCTAGATAACAATCTGCGTGGATCAATATCGGCGAGTCGATCAGGGACTCGAGTTACATTCGGACTCAGCATGATTCGCCGACCATAGGGGGTGCGCACGTCGTGCTGGGAGCGTACGGGCAACCGTGTCCAGGCAACAAGATGACGGGTGCTCGGGGCCCGTACAACACTCTGATCGATGTGCGATCTCCGGGCGCCTACAACGAGTGGCGGGGCCGGAAAGGGCTGTCTTGTCTGCTGTGCCGCAACCCCGTCGAGGTCTACCACATTCAGAGCACACGCAACACCTACGTCCGCCACGGCAAGGACTCGCCCCCGGGGATGATCCGTGCGGGCGGGAAGGTGTCCGAATCTTTCGAGCACGCCCGACTCAAGCAATGGACCCGTGATCGACTCGCCGACCACGGCCTCGCGGACGCGGTGGTGGAGCCCCACATCGGGGACCAGTACCCGGACGTGTACGGAACCAAGGACGGAACCACCTACGCCGTCGAAATCCAGTGGAGCAACTTGGACCACGAAACTGCGCGCCGGCGAACCGATGGGCTCCGTGCTGCCGGATGTGACCACGTTCTGTGGGTGACCCGGCACCGGCACTGGATCGAGAAAATCCCCGCGGTCAGTCTCGGAGAGTTCAGACAGTCCGCAGCCTCCGCCGGCTACCGCATCCGTTCCGGCTTCCTCACCGCACAATCCCCGCCACCTCCGAGGCGGCCCACGATGAGCAGCCAGCACTACCCACTCGACGGCTTCCTCCGGCAGTGGACCAGCCAAGACGCCCTCGCCTGGGCATACATAACACCCACAATCGCAGGATGGGCCACCGTGACCGACTGGGAAACCTTCACCAAAGGCCAGGCCGCCGAGATCGCGAAGAAGAAACGTCAACTCGCCAGCGCACTCGCCGAGCGCGACGACCTCAAGCACCAGGTCGACGAGTCACAGACCGCCATCGCCAGCAACATCGAGACGATCACCCAGCAGGCGAACGCGATCGACCGCGCGGTCGAGGAACAGAAAAACCTCAAACAGCAGATCGACGACCTGAGCACTGACCTCAACGCCGCACAAGAAGGACACGCAGCGGAATATCAGCGCCGGCGTGACGCAGAGCAGAAACTTCCCCAACTCATCGCAGAGGTACGCCGACTACAGGTGGGCATCACGTGGAGGAAGTACGCGATCATCGTCCTACTCGTAGTATGCGGCGTACTTGCGCTGGCCTTGCTACTTGCCTGACAGGTTGATTCCTAGCTATCAACCGCCAAGCGGCCGGTGAACCCAATCAGGAAGGCTCAACACATGCAACGCAACCAGTTCGGCGCACTGTGTATCGAGTGCAACCACGGCGTCGGCAAGAACAGCGGATTTATCTACGACCCCGGCGGGCGGAACCTCGTCGTCTGCGACCAGTGCATCTACCTGAACTACGGACTCAGCAAAGGCTTCCTCACCCTCTGAGCGTCCTACCTCGGCGTGATTCGGACAGACTTCGGGTCAAAGGCTTTTCTTCCTCGCGGTGCCGCGTATAGGCGAACCTCGCAGAGGATATCGATCACTGCACGGCGGGCCGCAAGGTCCGCTTCGTTGAACGCTGCGACCGGAGACGCTGCCAGCAGAATTTCCGATGCGGCTGAGCCGGCGCTGAGGCTGACGCGCTCAGCCTCAAGCTCAGCGATTCGCTGTTCGGCCTCCGCCTTGATTTCCGCGAACAGGCCACCGTCGATCAACTCGGCCTTGTAGTCCGCACGTGCACGTTTGATGCGATCACGCTCGGTTTGTTCTGACCGGATCAGGGTTTCGATTCGGTCGTCATCTTGCTCGCCCAGCAGGTCGGCCAGGTCAGGACTGGCAAGCCGGCGCTCGACGAATTGCAGGACAAGGTCATCAATGCGATCACGTACTCGCATGACGTGTCCAGCACATCGGTATCGGGTGTTGTGTGCCCGCACCTTATTGCCGCATATACCACAACGGTAGAGACCGGAGCCCAGGTGCTTCCGGTCGGTTCCCACGCGATGGGCTTTTCGCTGGGGATCGTCCAACCTGCGCTGTACGTCGAGCCAGGTGCCATCGGACACGATGGGCTCCCAAAGGCCCTTGACTGGTGCACCCGCCTCGTCTCGGACGATCTTCCCGTCGAGCATGCTCCACCCGGCGTAGCGAGGATTCCGGAGGATGGTAGTGACCGTCGTCGGATTCCACGGCCGGCCGCTACGTGTTGGCAGATGCGGCACCGAATCGGGGAGATCCTGGACCATGGTCTTGTCTCCCACCGGCCGGAGGGTTGCTTTTGCACCCGACAGCGCTGCGGATATCGCCCTCAGTGAGGAACCGTTCGCGAACGCCTGGTAGATCGCCCGGACCGCTTCGGCTTCGTGGGGAATCACCTCACCGTCGAGTGTGTATCCGGTTGCACGTATGCCACGGGGCGGTCGTCCCTTTGCTGCTCGCTGCTGATGGGCTCGGCTTTGCCGCGCACCTTTTCGTTCCATCTCGGCTCGTGCGACGGCAGCCTTGATCCGTGCGTACATCCGGCCGCCATCGGTTTGGAGATCGGCCTCACCGTTGGCGGTCACCAGCCGGAGCCCCTGTGTTTCGGAGGCGTCGATCCAGTCCTCCAGTTGTCGCGGCTGGCGGGTCAAGCGGTCCAAGTCCCAAGTGATCAGAGCGTCGAAACGGCCGGCCTTGAAGTCGCTGACCATCCGGTCGTAGTCGGGCCGTTCCTTGGCCTTGTTGTATGCCGAGACGCTGTTGTCGGTGTAGGTTTCGACCACGGTCCATCCTCGGGACCTGGCGATTTTCTCGCAGTCCTCGGCCTGTCGCTCTACTGCGAGGCCTTCGCCGGTTTGGTCGAGGCTCACCCGCAGGTAGATCGCAGCGCGGACTGGAACGAGAGACATAACGTTATTCTATGACGGAACTTGGTCGAGTTCCGCTTCAACGTCTGATCTGCCGACCGAGCTATTTTTACTGAATACCGAACAGCCGTGAGGCATCGAGGTCGCACATAGCTGCCCACAGGACTCCGATCTGGTGAGTTCGGACCACCCTGTCCAGCGTGGGCGGAGGTAGCCCAGCGGTGGACCATCGAAGCGCCCTCCCTTCTGGGACGTTGAGTGATATCTACGGCCTCGCCGACGAGGTGATCGGCGGTCCGGCCGGGGCCCCGGAGTCCGGTACCCCCGCGTAGTCGGGCAGTTCGACGCCGTTGATCGCGCGCTCGACCAGTTCGGTAAACCATTTGCTGCCGAAATCGATGCTCGGCTCGGGGACGTCGCGGCTGCGTACGTGCAACCGGCCGATCTCCTGGTTGGCCTCGACGAACGAACGCATCCGCCGCTCGTAGCCGGCGAAGCCGACTTCCGGGTCCCACCCGGCGGCGGCCAGCTCTCCGGCCAGGAGGTAGGCGCCGACCAAGGCCGGCCCGGTGCCCGCTCCGGACATCGGCGACGAGCTGAACGCCGCGTCCCCGAGCAGCCCCACCCGTCCGATCGACCAGCGGTCCATCACCACCTGGGCGACCTGGTCGAGGTAGAAATCCGGGGTGTCGTCCAGGTGCGCGAGGATGCGTGGGGTCGACCAGCCCAACCCGGCCATCTGCTCGCGCAGCAGGCGTTTCCGGGCGGCGATGTCGCGGTGGTCGACGTCGAGGTCGGCGGCGGGGAAAGAGAGCATGGCCATCGCCCGGGTGGCGTCCGGGAGGGGCCGCAGGCCGGCGGGGCGCCCGGACTCCTGGTAGTCGATCAGCCAGCGGTCCAGCGCGAATTCGTCGGGCACGCTGTAGAAGGCCAGCACATGCCCGAGGTGGCGGATGAACCGCTCGTGCGGCCCGAAGACCATCGCGCGCAGCGCCGAGTGCAGCCCGTCCGCCCCGATCACCAGGTCGAAGCGCCGCCGGCCGCCGCCCTCGAAGGCCACGTCGACGCCGTCGGCGTCCTGGGTGAGTTCGGCGATCCGGTCGCCGAAGACGTACTCGACCCTGCCCCGGGTGTCCTCGTGGAGCACCTTAGGTATCGACCGGGGATCCGTCCGAAATTCATCGGTTCGGCTGCACGTCGATCACCGGACCGACCGAGTGCAACCACCAGCCGGTGGCAGGATTGTGTGATGACAACTGCCAGGAGCGACCGTCACCGGGAACTCTCGGCTTTCCTGGCCTCCCGCAGTGACCTCGAACTCGCCGAGTTCGTGGACAGGGGCCGGCCGAACACCGTGGGAGTGGGCGGCGGTTCGGCCGTCCTCGACATCGACGGTGTGCCGGTGTTCGCCAAACGAATTCCGCTGACCGATCGGGAACTCGCGCACCAAGGCTCCACCGCGAATCTCTTCGACCTGCCGGTGTTCTGCCAATACGGCATCGGTGGCCCGAGTTTCAACGCATGGCGTGAGCTGGCCGCGAACATTCTCGTCACCGACGGGTTGCTGACCGGTGAGACACAATCGTTCCCGATGCTCTACCACTGGCGGGTTCTCCCCGGCCGCTCGCCGGTCGCCGCCGAACACGCGGACATCGACGCTGTGGTCGCTGCATATGGCGGGTGCTCGGCTGTGCGTGCGCGTCTCGAGGCACTGGCCGCCGCACCGTCGAGCCTCATGCTGTTCTGCGAATACATTCCGCACGCATTGCCGGACTGGCTGCGCGAGCACCCGGCGGGCAAGGCCGCCGTGGTCGAACAGCAGTTCTCGGAGATCGTGACCTTTCTGGGCGATCGGCAGCTGCTGCATATGGACGGCCACTTCGGCAACCTCCGCACCGACGGGCGGCGGATCCATCTCACCGACTTCGGGCTCGCCACCTCGCCGCGTTTCGATCTGTCGCCGGCCGAACGCGACTTCGCCGAACGCCATATCTCGCACGACGCCTGCTATGCCGCCATGCGGCTGGTCAACTGGCTGGTGACCGACGTCTGTGGAATACCGGCGCCGATCAGCGGCGGCCCCGTCGCCCGCAACGAGTACGTGCTCCGGTGCGCCGCCGGTCACGTCCCGGAGGACGTATCGCCGGTCGTGGCCTCGATCCTGACCCGCCACGCCTCTGCCGCCGCGCGGATGAACGCCTTCTACTGGAGATTGTTCGGTGGCGATATACACGCGGAATACCCGGGCGGGTAGCGCAGATCGGGTCGGCCTCACCTCGCTCGCACGAGGGTTTGCTGAGCGGGTGCCCGTAGCCGGCGCCGCTACTGATCCCCATCGAGAGACTCGGTGGGGAGCGGTTGTAGGTTCGGAGTGTCCGCTGCGCCGGCGGGAGTCGATGCGTTCGGGACAGTGGGTACCGCAGACCGGCCTACGTTCAGGCCTGGATCACTTCGATCCTCGTCATTGCGTTGAACGAGTCGCAACTGGCCCAGGACTGGTTCTGCCCGTACTGCACCGGGCCGTACTTCCAGTAGGTGAACGGGACCGGCCACGCGACGCAGGTGAGCTTCACCTGATGCCAGGTCGGCAGCTCGCAATTGGCCATCCCGCCGGTATTGAAGACGTTGTAGACGTGACAGTTGGCCTGCCACACCGGTACGTCGGCCTGGGCCACGCCACCACCGGCGAGCACAGTGGCCGCAGTCGCGCCGGCGACGACGGCGCCGGCGGCAAGCCGCTTCGCAGAGAACATTTCGAACCTCCTGATTTGATGTTGTATGAACACATCGCACAGGAATCGCGCTCGTTACTCGAACCGTTCATCACGTTAACTCCCGAATCGCTGGCAAGCCTGAATGCGCCCCGCGCCACCGCTTGTGTCAGCATCCCCACGGCAGTGGTCGTCGAGTCCTCAGCGGATGTATCGCTGCCGGTAGAGACTTTGCGGATCCCATCCGGCGGCGCGCGCGGGTCGCGGTCGGCCGCAGCGTGGTCGGATTCGGTATGCCGGCAGGGACGGTCGAAGGACTCAGCCGTTGACGAAGGCAAGGTTGGTCGGGTCGTAGCGGGTACCCGCGACCTGTTCGGGCGGGGCGGTAGCCGTGATGGCGGCGAGTTCCTCAGCGGACAGTTCGACGCTCAGCGCCGCGATGTTCTCCTCCAGGTTTCGCTGTCGCCGGGTGCCGGGGATCGGCACCACATCCTCGCCTCGATGCTGTACCCACGCCAGGGCGAGCTGGGCGGCGGTGACCTCCTTCGCCGCGGCCAGCTCCTCGAGGTTCGCGACGATCGCCAGGTTGCGGTGCAGGTTGCCGTCGGCGAAACGCGGCTGATTGCGCCGCACATCGTTATCCGCCAGCTCGTCGACCGAGCGGTACCTGCCGGTCAAGAACCCACGTCCCAGCGGTGCGAACGGGACGATGCCGATGCCGAGCTCGCGACAGGCCGGGGCGATATCGGTCTCCAGGTCCCGCGTCCACAGCGACCATTCGCTCTGCAGCGCGGCGATCGGGTGCACCGCGTGCGCCCGGCGGATGGTCGACGCACTCGCTTCGGACAGGCCGAGGTGCCGGACCATACCGGCCCGCACCAATTCGGACATGGCGCCGACTGTTTCTTCGATGGGTATCTGCGGATCGACTCGGTGCAGGTAGTACAGATCGATGTGGTCGACGCCGAGTCTGCGCAGGGACGCCTCGCAGGCCTGCCGCACGTAGGCGGCATCACCGCGGATCCGGGTCGGTTCGCCGAGCCGATTGGCGAAGCCGAACTTCGTCGCGAGCACCACCTCGTCGCGCCGGTCGGCGATGGCTCGGCCGATCAGCTCCTCGTTGTGCCCGGAGCCGTAGAAGTCGGCTGTGTCCAGGAAATTCACCCCGAGGTCGAGGCTGTGGTGCAGTGTCGCGATCGACTGGTCGTCGTCCGTGGTGCCGTAGCCGTGGCTCATGCCCATGCATCCCAGACCCTGCGCGGAGACCGCCAGTTCACCGAGGTAGCGGGTGCGGACGTTGATCATGCTGTTGCCTCCTGGGTTCGGAACCGTCGGACCGACGCTAAGTGCTGGAGAGCACTCCAAGTCAAGTTGGATCGGCCGGCAGCGACGTGATGGAGTTCCGGTATGGATGAAAGTCTGCGGGCCGAGGCGAGCCCGTCGCCGCGATCACACCTGCGTGACTGTCTCGGGGCAGCCGAATACGGCTGCTTGGTCGATGTGTGGCGCAGCGCGGTGACGGCGACCCATCACTTTCTGGCGGAAGCCGACCGCGTGGATATCGAGAGTCGGTTGATCGATGCCTACTTTCCCCAGGTCCGGCTCACGGTCATGGACGTCGGCGGAGAGGTGATCGCCTTTTCGGGGACGGCCGGGGACAGCCTCGAAATGCTGTTCGTCGCGGCCGGTGCCCGGGGTCGCGGTGCCGGGAGCGAGCTGCTCGCGCACGCGGTCCGCGAGCAGGGGGTACGGCGGGTGGACGTGAACGAACAGAACGAGCAGGCGGTGCGCTTCTATGCGCGGCGCGGGTTCGTTGTCACGGGACGGAGCGATCACGACGAAGCGGGGAGGCCGTATCCGCTGCTGCATATGACGCTGCAAGAGTGAAATCGGGGCGATCAGTGCTCGGGTCGCGAAAGCGCGCGATTCGAGGGAGCGCGCCGTGGCCGGGCTCCTCGAGCATCTGATGCCGGAGTGCGGCTCGGATGGACGCCGGGCTCCGCTGCGGCGAGGTCGACGACGGTGTGCCGGAACCGCCGGCCTAGCCGGCAGTGGCGGCGGAGCCACCGGGCCGAGTCCGCTTCAGGGTGCCGACACTCAGCGATCCACTCGCGGTGGTCCGCAGCTCTTTCTCCGCTGTGCGGACGTAGCCGACGGGATCCTTGTCGACCGGGCGGACACCGGCGTAGTTCCGTGCCTCGTACGCGGCGAAGGCGACGGCCAGACGATGGCGGTGCGACAACCCCGCCAGACGGCGGAAATCGGTCAGGCCCTCGCGCTCTTCCTCGGCCATATGATCGCTGTTGGCCGTGTTCGCTGCCGCTACGGCCGTGTACCAGTCATCGCTGCCGACCCGCTGACGTGCCACGTCGGCGACCGCGTCCCTGATCTCGTTGTGGTCGTGGACAGCGTCGATGGTCTCCGCCTCCACCCCGGCCGCGCGCCGGGCCGCGATACCCACCTGGAGCAGTGCGGGATAGAAGATCTCCTCCTCCGCCTGCGCGTGCAGTTCGAGGAAGGCCGCCAGTCTGTCCCAGACCGCGGAGAGTACGGCGGTCTCCCGGCGATCGATCTGCTCCAGGATCGCGAACAGCCGCCGCTGCTCGTGATGGTCGTCGAGGATGAGCTGGGTAATGTCCACAATGCCTCCCTGCTACCGCACTTCGGATCGGTACCGAACGTCAGGGTGCGCTGTCGCTCGGGCAGCCGGTATGTCCATCGGGGTGCCGACGATAACGCACCGCCGGGCCGCCCGGCTGCCAACGCACCGCGTGCCCGCCTCGCGCCCGGCCGACGGTTCGAGCAGGAGAGCGCGGTCGGCGCGGGCCGTCGAGCACGTCGGCGAGCGGAAGCACGGGGTCGCCGGGCACCTCGTCCCGGGGCCGTAGCCCGGGGTTCGGCCGAGTTCATCGTGCGCTCCCGTCCGCCGGCTCGCGGATTGCGGTAGCGAGCGACTTCCACGCGTGTTCGGGCAGGTCGTGCCCCATCGCGGAAAGTATGAGCAGGCGAGAGCCGGGGATGCTGGACGCGATGGTGCGCGCGGCCTCGCGGAATCGAATATCTCGAGTACGTGCTACGAGCCATGGCGGCGGTCGACGCTCCCGGGCAGGTGAAACCGCAGACGGTGGCGGTGCTGAACGCGCTCGCGCAGCAGTTCGCCCGCGCCGAACTCGACGCTCGGACCGCGACCGAATCGCGCCGGATCGCCCAGGCGGCCTACGTGCACAAGATCGCCGAAGCGGGTCACCATCCGTACCTGGCCGACGCGCTCGGCACCCCGAACCGCGACGCGGGCCCCGGGGAACTCTTCGAACTCCTGCCACGCCGAGCCCTCGCGGGTGTGCTGGCGCCGGACTGAGATCGTCCGGATCAGGTTGCGGATCGGCGCGGCGCCGACCTGGGGGCCTTCCACACTGCGTGTACCCCGGCCGGTCCGGCGCCTCGATCGGTCGCGACGATCAATGCCACGCAACCGATTCCCGACAGCACCAGGCTCGACCCGAACAGTGCCGGATACCCGAGCAGCTCGCCGACCGTCCCCGCCGCGAACCCCGCGAGGCCCTGCACCACCACGAGCGCGCAGGCCAGCAGCGTGTAGTCGCTGCCGGCATGGTCGGGGTCGGCGGCGTCCATCATGAGGGTGAACACCGCCACGGTCGCGGCACCGCCGAGAATGTGTTCGGCCAGGCTCGCGGTGACGATCAACTCGAAGCCGCCGGCGCCCAGCGCGGCGAGCAGGTAGAGAGCCAGACCGAGGGTCTGCGTGACACCGCCGATCAGCAGGGCGCGCCGCCGGCCGTGCCGGTAGCACAGCCAGCCACCCAGGGCCGCGCCCGCGAGCGCGCCGGCGGAGGACAGGACCCCTTTGACCAGTGCGATCTGCCCCAGGGTGAGTCCGGTGTCGGACATGAACGGCCCGACCATCGCCGAGCCCATCGAATCGCCGAATTTGAAGCCCCCGATGAGCAGGATGAACGCGAGCATTCCGGGCCGGCGCAGCCGCTGCCACCATCCGAGGGTCAACCGGCTCGGGCTCGACGGCGTCTTCTCCGAGGTGCTGCGGATCGCGGTACGCGGTGACCACCACACCGGAATGGCCGTGAGCAGCAACAGAATCGACATGGCGACGAACAGGACGCGCCACCCCGCGAGCGCGAAGAGCCACAGCAGCGCGCCGCCGCCCACGATCATGCCGATCCGGTACGCGCCGACCTGGATTCCGTTGCCCAGGCCGCGTTGCCGAGGTCCGAGGAGTTGGATGGCGAGCCCGTCGGTGGCGACGTCCTGGGTCGCCGATATCGCGTTGACCACGGCGATACCCACCAGCAGTACGCGCAGTGATGCCGACAGGTCCAGGCAGGCGAGCCCCAGTGTCACCGCCGTCGCGGTGAGTTGCAGGGTCAGCAGCCACTGCCGGCGGGTGCCGTAGTGGTCGACGTAGGGCGCCCACAGGAACTTCAGGGCCCACGGCGCGAAGAGAATTCCGGTGGCGCTGATCTCGATCAGCGAGAAACCGGATTCGCGCAGCACCACCGGCAGCGCCTGGGTGAAGAACCCGTACGGCAGTCCCTGGGCGAAATACAGGGCGGACAGCAGAACCAGAGTCCCGGCGGAGATCGGCCCGGGGCGGGTCATGGTTCTCATGCGGTCATCCTGGCAGATCTTCGGAATCACCGGCTCCGGTGCGCGCGCACCGTCTCGATCCGGTCGTGGGGCGGAGGGCGTACGAAAATGGTTGCCGGTCTTGTATCTTGACCGGTATGGATCGGTCCGGCCTGAAACCGCACGAGCCGCATATCGCCCGCATGTACGACTACTACCTCGGTGGTAAAGACCACTACCCGGCCGATGCGGAAGCCGCGGAGAAGGTACTGCAGGCACTGCCCGACGTGCGGCTGGCCGCGCAGGCGAATCGGGGGTTCATCCATCGCGCGACCCGGTATCTCGCCCGGGAGGCCGGGGTGACCCAGTTCCTCGATATCGGCACGGGAATCCCGACCGAGCCGAACCTGCACCAGGTGGCCCAGGAGGAGGCGCCGGCATCGCGGGTCGTCTATGTGGACAACGATCCGATCGTGCTCGCGCACGCCCGCGCCCTGATGGTCGGCACCCCTGAGGGGCGCACCGATTACATCCAGGCCGACGCGACCCGGCCGCAGGAGATCCTGGCGGCCGCGCGCCGCACCCTGGATTTCGATGAGCCGATCGCGCTGTCGCTGATCGCCCTGCTGAACTTCGCGCCGACCGCCGCGGTGGTGTCCATCGGCACCCTCATGGCCGCGGTGGCTCCGGGTTCGTATCTGGCGATGACCCACCTGACCGCCGACTTCGACCCGAAGGGGATCGCGGCCACGGTGAAGGTGTACGAGGAGCGCGGCATGCACTGCCATCCGCGGAACCGGGCGGAGATCGCGAAGTTCTTCGACGGGATGGAAATCCTGGAACCCGGTGTGGTGCCCATCCACCGGTGGCGGCCGCCGATCGAACCGGCGAAGTCGATGGACACGAAGGTGCCCGGCTACGCCGCGGTCGGCCGCAAGTCCTGATCTGCGTCGCGCGTCGCCGAGCGTGCACGCCGCGGGGCCTCGGCGGGCCGGGTGATCGACGCCGTCGCTACGAATCGCGGGGTGCTGCGCGTAACTGGTCCAGCTGCCTGCGGCAGCCTTCGATGTCCTGGTAGTCGCCGCAGCCGAACGGGGCCGTGGACCGGCCGAGCGCGCGGTAGTGCTCGTAGTCTCCGGCCAGGTCGAACAATTCGATCGGGTCCATCTCGCCCGCACGGCCTTCCAGCCGAAGTGCCCGTTCCGCGAAGTCTTCGCTGCCGGTTCGTACCGCGTCCGCCCAGTCCGGGGCGGTGGAGAAGACGTCTTTGTCGAAATCGTGCAGTGCGGCCGGGGGCAGGCCGTCGCATTCGAGCGACCAGTTCATCAGCAGGCGGGAGAACCGGCCGTTGTAGTCCTGCCAGGGGTGGATGGATACGGCGCGCTGCTGAAGTTCGGCGGCGAGGGCGTAGGGGTCGAAACCGGGCCGGCCACGGACGTCGTTGTACCAGTCGCACAGGGATTCGAGCTCCGACCGCGCGGCTTCCGGTGTCGAGATACGGTATTTCAGGCCTCCGTCGAGCAGGAAACCGCCGGTGCCCGGTGGCAGGTATTCCAGGTGCGGATTCGCCTCGACCTGCGCGATCTCCTCATCGGTGAGCCGCCGGCTCTGGGTGCCCCACCGCTCGCGATCGGCGAAGAGTCCGCCGGCTGCGTCGGGGCAGAAGCGCGCCAGGCGCTGATGGAGTTCGGTCAGGAACGACATGGACAGCTCCCGGGAGCCGTGCCGCCGGGCGTACGCGCGCGCGTCCAGGTAGCCGGCCCATTCGCCGTCGCCGAACAGTAGTTCAGGGTGTGGTTGGTCGCGGATCAATGCCATTCGGTGCAGGGGTTCGTCGATGAGCAGGCTCGATTCCAGCGCGCGCGTTGCCGCCGAACGCAACCCGAGTTCGGTCGACAGCCGCGTGATCACCGCGGTCGTGTCGTCCGGGTCGGCATCGGCCGGGGCGGGGTCGTCGATGCTCGCGTGCCGAACGCGGCGGGCGCCCTCCGCGTCGGCCTCCAGGCTGCGGGGCGCCGCTTCATGGTTGAGTTTGCCGCCCACTCTGCGCATTTCTGTCGCCGCGTAGTCCGCCGCGTCAGCGACCGGCCGGCCGACCTCGGGCAGTACCTGCTTCCGCAAGAGGTCCGCGAGAACAGTACTGGTCTGCACTTTTTTCTCCTCGACCGCCGGAGTGATCGGTTCTGTATCCGAGTATGTAGCCTGCCGCGCCGCGGAGTGTGGCGCCATGGTGCCCATGGGCGGTAATTCCGGTATGCGCCTCCGCGGCCGAATTCGGCGGGAGTTGACCTCGCCTTTTATTGAGGTCATAGCGTCGCGTTCGGAAGGGAGCCGACGTGACGGTATCGGTAACGGGCGCAACCGGGAACACCGGCAAGCACGTGGTGGCGGAGTTGCTGCGCAGGGGCAGGAAGGTGCGGGCGTTGACCCGTGATCCCGGACGGGACCGTGGATGGGATTCTCGGCCGGCCCGCGCGCACGTTCGCCGACTGGTTGCGTGAGCACAAGGACCGGTTCTGAGCGGCGGGACGCGGCGGCGAACCCCGGACGGCACCGCGGCCTCGGCCCGGGGCGATGAGATGCCCGGCGCAGCGCTGATCGAGTAATGCCGAAGTTGACGCGGTGTGCGATCCCGGGCGCGGGTTCCCGTGGGGGCTCCGCGCCCGGGATCGCGCCGAGGACTCGGAAGTGGCGGGGGAATCAGTCCGGCCGGGAGCCGGGGGCGGGGGCCGCGGACGCGGTCACCATCTCGTGTTCCAATACCTCCTCCGCCGCCCGCTCACCCGACCGCACGGCTCCGTCGACCCACCCGCACATCACCGCGGAACTCTCGGTACCGGCCCAGTGGATGCGTCCGCACGGTGCGCGCAGGGCGGGGCCGAACTGGGTGAGGACGCCGGTCGGCGCGTGGCTGAGCATCCCGCCACCGGAATAGCGTTCGGCGCTCCAGTTCTGTTCGATGTAGTCGGCCGGGAGGCGGGCTTTGTCGCCGAAACGTTCGGCGAGGGCGTCGAGGATCGTGTGCCGCCGCTCGGCGGAGTCGAGCCGACCGATCTGCCGTGCGATGGGTCCCTCCACGATGACGCACAGGACGCCGGGACGGCCGGTATCGGTACAGGCGTCGATGGTGATGGTGGCCGGCGAGCCCGGCGCCGCCGACTGTCCCGACAGCCCGTCCGCGCGCCAGAACGGTTCGTCGTACACGAGGGAGATCTTGATGATGGCGCCGCTCGGCATCCGCTGGTGCAGCAGCGACCGGTCGACCGGCAGTATCGGCTCGTAGCGGATCTGGCTCGCGATCGCCAGCGGAACCGTCACGATCACCCGGCGGGCGCGCACCGTCGTCTTGCCGGAGAACACCGTGACGCCGTCGTCGTCCTGCTGGATGCGGCGGACGGGCTGGGCGAGCATGACCGCGTCGCCGAGTTCGGCCGCCATCGGGCAGTAGATGGCGCCCATCCCGCCCACCGGCCGGGAATCCTGGGCGCCGTCCTCGATACCCAGGACGAAACCGGGCCCGCCGCCGGATGCCATCTGATACAGGGCGAACAGCAGCGACACCTCGGACGCGGCGGACGTGTAGGCACCGGCGATCGCGGTTTCGAGCAGTTCGTGCGCGGCCTTGGATACGACGTGGGTGTTCAGCCAATGTGCCAGGGTGAGGCGATCCCAGCGGTCGGCCTGCTCGGCCGTCCACGGTGCGTCGAGCGGTATGGACTTGCACAGATGACCCAGGTCGAGGAGCGCGGCGCCGAGGTTCATCGCCACCCACGGGCTCATCGACCACGGGATCGTGCCGGTGTAGCGATACTGCTTGCCCTCGACCAGCATCATCGCCTCACCGTCGGTGTACTGCTTGTAGCTCGCCACCCCGTAGTCCTGCATCAGGGCGCGGATCCGGTGCTGGCCGGGGCCGATCCAGGCACCGCCGCGATCGATCCACGACCCGTCGGGCCGGGTTTCGGTGAACGTACGCCCGCCGAGCCGGTCGCGGGCTTCCAGCACGGCCACTGTGCGGCCTGCCTGTTTCAACCGCCGGGCGGCGGTCAGGCCGGCGAATCCCCCACCTACTACGCAATAGTCGACGTCTGTCATGAGCGCCGCCTCGGATCGGAGTTTCGGTGCGAAGCCGCCGCGCGGGCGGACGCACTCGTTCGCGCACCACACGGTGACGGTGCGCATCGCGGGAAGGACGGGTGAGCGCTTCGAGTTGTAGGGCAATTCTAGGGCAGGGCGGGGTCCGGGGGCCGTCGCCGCCGCCCACGATCGGACGGTTCGCCGCACCGCGGCCTCCCTGATCGCCGGCGCGGCCACCTCGCCCGCCCTGCTGATCGGCGCCCGCTTTCTCCAGGGTGGGCAGCGCCTTCGCCTCCGCCGTCGCGCTGGGCATTCTGGTCACCCTGTTCACCGACAACCGGCAGCGCAAGTGGCCATCGGGGTCTTCGGTTTCACCGGCGCCGCCGGTGCCGCGATCGGGCAGGTCCTGGGCGGGGTGCTGACCGACGCCTTCGGCCGGCACTGGATCTTCCTGATCAATGTGCCGATCGGGCTGGCCACGGTGGCCCTGGCGGTCGCGAGGACTCCGCCGCGACCGCGCTGCCGTTCCTCGCTTCCGCTACCGTCGCGGCCCGGACCCGCCGGGGTTCAGATGCCGGCCTCGGCCCGACCCTTCAACCGCACGAGGCCTTTCTCGAAGTCCGGACCGATAAAGCGATCCATGGGGAACAGGAAGCCGACCACTTTGAAGAACAGATTCTTGCGGCCGGTCATCCGCCAGGTCACCTCGGTGGTTTCACCGGAGGCCACCAGCAGGAACGTCACCTCGTTCCGGCTCTCGAACGGTTTACGGAAGGCCAGGTCGATCCCGATTCGCCCGGGCTCCGAGGCGGTGATCGTCATCGTCCCGGCGCCCGCCTTCCGGTTGCCCTCCCAGTCGTAGCGGGCGCCCACTCCCGACCCCGGACCGGAGTAGGTGCGCCGCAGATCGGGATCGGCGTCCTCCCAGGGCGACCAATCGCGCCAGTGGTGGAAGTCGTCGATGAGGGCGCGGATCCGGGGCTCGGGCGCGGCGATCCTGGTCGCGCGTTCGACGAGGTACGTGCTCGAATCGGACATACCCTCTTCTCCTGCGGGAAGGGAGGCGCGACGTCGCGGGAATGCGCCACGGTCACCGGGAATTATGCCTCGCGCACACCGCGATGTGCGGCTGCCACGGTTCACCCGTTTCAGGTGATTCCCGGCCGACGGCTCCCGGCCCGGCCTGGCGAACCGGCAGGATTTCGCCGACGCTCGCCGCGGGCTGCTCGCCGAGCTGCCGGGCAATGTGGTGAGAGACGGGGGTTCGGTGGTTTTCGATCCCCTCGTACCCGATCGTCACCCGTGACCGAGGATCCTACGGCGGGGCGGATCTCGTGATGTAGGGAACAGCGGCGCCACCCGGTGGTCGTCCGGTGCCGGCGGGTGAGGAGGCTGGGTACCGTTCGATTCGGTCTCGACCGTGGAGGTGGATCGTGTTCGGATTCGGAGATCTCGCCGTGCCGATCGTGGCGGCGCCGATGGCGGGTGGGCCCTCGACGCCGGAATTGGTGGTGAGCGTCGGGGAAGCGGGCGGATTGGGTTTTCTGGCGGCCGGGTACAAGACCCCCGAGGCGGTGGCCGAGCAGATCCGGCAGGTGCGGGCCGGTACGGACGCGGCGTTCGGGGTGAACCTCTTCGTGCCGCAGCGCACTTCCTACGACGCCGCGGCGGTGGAGCAGTACCGGGACAGGCTGCGGGAGACGGCGCGGCAGTACGGCCTCGAAGTACCCGCCGTGCGGGAATTCGACGACGACCGGTTCGACGAGAAGGTGGATCTGGTCGTCGAACAGCGGGTGCCGGTGGTCTCGCTCACCTTCGGCCTGCCGCCGGTGGACACCGTGCGGCGACTGCGTGCCGTGGGATCGACGGTGGTCGCGACAGTGACCGGCCCGGAGGAGGCCCGGGCCGCGGTGGAGGCGGGCGTCGACGCGCTCTGCCTGCAGGGGCCCGACGGCGGGGGTCATCGGGGCACCTTCCGGGTGGCGGACGAGCCGGGGACGACCTCGCTGATCGACCTGCTCGACGAGGTCACCGCGTGGTGCCCGCTGCCGGTGGTCGCGGCGGGCGGTATCTCCGACGGGGCGCGGATCGTGGAGGTGCTCGCGCACGGGGCGGTCGCGGCCCAAGTGGGTACGGCGTTCCTGCGCAGCGTCGAATCCGGGGCGAAAGCGGCACACAAGAACGCGCTCGCCGATCCGCGGTTCGACCGGACGGTCGTGACGCGCGTGTTCTCCGGGCGCCCCGCCCGCGGGCTGGCCCACGGTTTCATCGCCGAGTACGGCACAGCGCCCGCCGCGTACCCGCAGATCCACCACCTCACCAGCCCCATCCGGGCGGCCGCGGCCGAGCGGGAGGGCGCCGACGATATGGCGCTCTGGGCGGGGACGGGGTTCCGAAAGGCAGTGCCGGACCCGGCGGGGACGATCCTGCGGCGGCTCTGGGACGAGGCACGGGTGTCGGGCGCGGCACACGAGTGACCGCTGACAGGCATGCCGTACCAGAGCGTCGGGGATGGTCCGGGTCGGACGATATATCGGTGCCGATCCGTAGTGTGTGGTTCGTCACCCCCGATCCGGGGGTCGAGCCGATCTTGTCGGCGGAGGCGGAGTATTCGACCTGAGCCTATTCGCAGTAGCCCGTGTCCTGGACCGCGACCGCCGGACCGACTGGACCGGGACACCTCTGCGTCCATGCTCCATCGCGCTCAGGATGCGTGTGACCTCGCCGAGCGTGTGACCTCGCCGAGCGTGTCACCGTTCCCGAATGCGCCGCCACCACCACCCGCGCCCCGCCGTCCACTCGCTCGCCCAGCCTGGGTTCGGAAGGGTGCGACGCTCGAATTCGGTGTCGATCCGCTCCACCAAGCGGCCCAAATCGGTTCGGGCTCCTGCGGGTAGGTGCAATAAGGCCACTTCCAGGTCATCTCGGCCGTCTTCGATCTCGATGCCCGGACTCTCTCCCGGGCCGGTCAGATATCGTCCAGGCCGCCTGAAGGCCCACTCGAACCGGCTGAGAGCGTCGGCAACGGCGTTGGGCCACAGGTACTCGGCCTCAACACGGCGAACCGCCGCCCTGGTTCGCGCGGATACGCCCGGAATTCGGCGGACCGGCACATCTCTGTGTGGTCGCCACCGCTCGGCGCGGACGGCCTTCGGACGCTTACGCGGCATCGCCCTTTCGGATCACAACCATGCCAGGCATTCTGCCACGGCCCAAGAGCAGTAGGCGTACGCCGAGACCTGCCGAAGTGCACGCCTGGATATGCAGTGCTGGAATCAGGGTCGATGAGCGAGGCCCGCCGCAGCCGACCTGCAGTGATGACCTGACCACCGGCGTCACTACTCGGCGACCTGGGACTATTCGGTCGGGATCTGGTTGGTAGTCGCAGAACATCCGGATCGTCACGTGGTAGCCGCGGATCGTGGACGGCGCCAGCCGCCCGCCGGCCTCGGAGGGCGACGAGACCGTGAAGTCCTCCACATCCGCCGGGGTCCACGCCCACGGATACGAACCGGTGAACTCCACGAACCGGCGTATCAGCCGGATCCGGGGATCGATCGTCGTGGCCACCAGCATCCGCGCCGCCTGCTGTCGCCCCCAGCCCGTCAGCATGCCCTCGTACCCGGCCGCGGGCTCGTCGAGATGCCGCACTCCCTCGACCAGAACCAGACCGCAGAACCAGGAATCTTGTGCAGGAAACCGCTCCCGACCGTCAACGGAAGGCGACAATGTCGCCTCAAAGTAGCGGTGGTCCCGGCGAAGTCAAAGACCCCCGGGTCGCCGGAAGCGTGTCGCGAATCCGTGCGAACATAGTCCACCAGCACCGCCCTCGGGCGGTCACTTTCCAGTGAATAGTCCCCAGGTGTCGGAGGAATCGTGCAAGACGTGTGGCCGACGGTCCGGTCCGAGAGACTGGCGCTGATCGCGGATCTCGACGGGCTCACCGCCGAGCAGTGGGCGACGCCCTCGTTGTGTTCCGGATGGACGGTGCACGATGTGCTCGCGCATATCGTGGCGACCGCGAAAACGTCCCGGCTCGGTTTCGTCCGGCAGTTCGCCCGGGCCCGTTTCGATTTCGACCGGTTCACCGCGAACGGTGTCGAACGGGAGCGGGCGGACACCCCCGCCGAAACGCTGGACCGGTTGCGCGCGGCCCTGGACCGGACGGTGACCCCGCCCGCCCCGCTCGACAGCAGACTGGTCGAGATGATCGTGCACGGAGAAGACATCCGGCGGCCGCTGGGCATCACCCGGGAATACCCGGCCGATGCCGTCGCCGACGCCCTGCGGCTGCAGATCCGCACCACGGCCGGGTTCGGTGGCGGGAAGGAACTCGTCGCCGGGCTCACGCTGGTGGCCGACGACGCCGAGTTCACCGCGGGCGCGGGGCCGCAGGTGCGCGGACCACTGCTGTCGCTGCTGCTGATCGCCTCGGCGCGCGGTGTCGCGGCCGCCGACCTGCACGGAGACGGTCTCGACACCCTGCGGCAGCGGCTGGGGTCCGGGCTCGCCTGAGTCCGCCGCACTGCTCTCGAACCCACACCGAGCGGCGGATACGGCGCGCCACCTGTCGACCGATGGGGGAAATCGTCGTAGCGTCGATGAGGTGACTGTGTCTATGTCATCTGAGCTGCCCGCCACCGCGGGCGCGTTGCGGGCGGCCGGATACGCGCCGCGGAGTGTGAAAGCCGAGATCCGGGACAATCTGCTGGCCCGGCTGGGCTCGGGAGAGGATCCGTGGCCCGGGATCGTCGGCTTCGAGCGGACCGTACTGCCGCAATTGGAGCGCGCGCTGCTGGCGGGTCACGATGTGGTGCTGCTCGGCGAGCGGGGGCAGGGCAAGACCAGGCTGCTGCGGACCGTTGTCGAACTGCTCGACGAATGGACCCCGGTGATCGCGGGCGCTGAACTGGGCGAACATCCGCTGGAACCGATCAGCCCGCAGGGTCGGCGGCTGGCGGCCGAACTCGGCGACGACCTGCCCGTGACGTGGCGGCATCGCAGCGAGCGCTACGCCGAGAAACTCGCGACCCCCGACACCTCGGTGGGCGATCTGATCGGCGATGTCGATCCGGTGAAGGTCGCCGAAGGACGCAGCCTCGGCGATCCCGAAACCATCCACTTCGGCCTGGTGCCGCGTGCGCACCGGGGCATCGTGGCCGTCAACGAGTTGCCCGACCTCGCCGAACGTATTCAGGTCGCGCTGCTGAACGTCATGGAGGAGCGCGATATCCAGGTGCGCGGCTACACGCTGCGGCTACCGCTGGATGTGCTGCTGGTGGCGACGGCCAATCCCGAGGACTACACCAATCGCGGCCGGATCATCACCCCGTTGAAGGACCGCTTCGGCGCCGAGATCCGGACACACTATCCGCTGACCGTCGAGGCGGAGATGGCGCTGGTGCGCCAGGAAGCCGAACTGGTCGCCGAGGTGGGTGACCCGCTGATCGAGGTGCTGGCCCGGTTCGTGCGGCGGTTGCGCGAATCCCCGGCCATCGACCAGCGCTCCGGGGTTTCGGCCCGGTTCGCGGTGGCGGCCGCGGAGACCGTGGCCGCGGCGGCGCTGCGGCGTTCCGCGCTCACCGGGGAGAACCCCGCGGTGGCCCGGCCCGTCGATCTGGAATCGGTGCCGGCCGTCCTACGCGGGAAACTGGAGTTCGAATCCGGCGAGGAAGGCCGCGAACAGGAACACCTCACCCATCTGCTGCGGCGGGCCTTCGCCGATACCGCGCGGGAGCGGCTCGGCGGATTGGATCTGCGGCCGCTGGCCGACGCGGTGGACGAGGGACATCTGGTGACCACAGGTGAGCGGGTGCCCGGTGCGCAGGTCCTGTCCGCGCTCCCGGAGCTCCCGGTCCTGCACGAGGTGGCGCTGCGGCTCGATGTCGCCGCGGGCGATCCACCGCAGCGGATCGCCGCGGCCGTCGAATTCGCCCTGGAGTCCCTCTATCTGGCGCGCCAGGTGGCCAAGGACTCCGACGACGAGGGCAGCGCGGTGTACGGCGGATGACCGCGGCAGCCGGTTTCGAAGAGGTGCGATGACAGCGGCGGACCGATACTCCTACGGGCCCTACCACGAGGGGCCCGATCCGCTGGCGCCTCCGCTGGATCTGCGCGAGGCGCTGTCGGAGATCGGGCGCGAGGTGATGGAGGGTTCCTCGCCGCGTTCGGCGCTCGAGGAACTGTTGCGGCGGGGGATGTCCGGTATGCCCGGGCTCGAAGAACTCACGCGCCGCCTGTGGGAGCGGCGGGCCGAGATACCGCGGTCCCACCGCTTGGACGGCACCCTGCAGCAGGTGCGGGAACTGCTGGATCGGGCCCTGGAGGCCGAACGGCGCGCACTGTTCCCGGACCCCTCCGACGACGCGCGGTTCGCCGAAATGCAGTTGGACGCACTCCCGTCGAGCACCGCGAAAGCGGTGAACGAACTGAGCGAATACTCCTGGCGTTCGGAAACCGGCCGGGAGAACTATCAGAAGATCCGTGATCTGCTCGGCGAGGAACTGCTGGAATCCCGTTTCCAGGGCATGAAACAGGCGCTCCAGGACGCGACACCGCAGGATGTGGAGCGGGTCCGGCAGATGATGGCGGACCTCAACGATCTGCTCGCCGCCCACGCCCGCGGCGAGGACACCACCGAGCGGTTCGCCGAGTTCATGGACGACCACGGCGAGTTCTTCCCGGAGAATCCGCGGGACACCGAAGAATTGATCGACGCGCTGGCCGCGCGGGCCGCGGCGGCGCAGCGGATGACGAATTCGATGTCGGCTCAGCAGCGGGCGGAACTGGACGAGCTGATCGGACAGGCCTTCGGGGATCCCCGGATAGCGCAGCAGATCGCCGACCTGGACGCGAATCTGCGTACGCTACGTCCCGGCCAGGACTGGGAGTCGGCGCGGCGTTTCCGCGGCCAGGACCCGCTGGGAATGGGCGAAGCCGTGACAGCCATGCAGGACCTGGGTGAACTCGACGAACTCGCCGCCCAGCTCGCCCAGTCCTATCCCGGTGCGCGGCTGGAGGATATCGACCTGGAGCTGCTGGAGCGTCAGCTCGGCGCCGACGCCCGGGTGGATGCCGCCCGGCTGGCCGAGCTGGAACGAGAACTGCGCCGCCAGGGCCTGTTCGAGCGGGCCCCCGACGGCTCCCTGCGGCTGACCCCGAAGGCGCTGCGGCGGCTCGGGGAGGTCGCGCTCCGGGATATCGTCGGTAAATTGCGCAGTCGCAAGGGGCAGCGGGACACCGCGCTCGCCGGGGCGGCCGGGGAACCGACCGGCGCGAGCCGGCCGTGGCAGTTCGGCGATACCGAGCCGTGGGATGTCTCGCGTACGGTGCGCAACGCGGTGCTCCGCTCGGCGTCCACCGGAAGCCGGACGGTGTCCCTGGATGTGGCGGATGTGGAGATCGCCGAGACCGAACAGCGCTCCCGGGCGGCGGTCGCGTTGTGCGTCGACACCTCGTGGTCGATGGTTCAGGACGGGCGCTGGGTGCCGATGAAGCGAACGGCGCTGGCCCTGCAGCACCTGATCAGCACCCGGTTCCGGTCCGACGCACTGGAACTGATCACCTTCGGCCGCCAGGCCGGCACCGTGGACATCGCGGAACTGACCGGGCTGGAACCGGTCTGGGAGCAGGGCACCAACCTGCACCACGCGCTGCTGCTGGCCGGCCGGCATCTGCGCCGGCATCCCGACGCGGTACCGGTGGTGCTGGTGGTGACCGACGGGGAGCCGACCGCGCACCTGGAGCCGGACGGAACCCCCTACTTCAATTGGCCGCCGGATCGCCGCACCCTGACAGTCACCATGACCCAGGTGGATTCGCTGGCCCGGCTGGGCGCCTCGATCTCGGTGTTCATGCTGGGTGAGGAACCGCGGCTGGCCGCGTTCGTGGATCTGGTGGCCCGGCGCAGCGGCGGCCGGGTGGTGGCGCCCGACCTGGACGGGCTCGGCGCCGCGGTGGTCAGCGATTATCTGCGCGGCCGGCGCTGAGTGCCGGACACCGGACCGGAGCGAGGTGTGCATATGCGGCTGGACCGTGATCGGGCCCGGACGCGCTTCGCCGAAGCCCGGGTCGCCCGGCTCGCGACGGTGACCACCGCGGGCGCACCGCATCTCGTCCCGATCGTGTTCGCGCTCGCCGGCGACACCGTCTATACCGCGGTCGATGCCAAACCGAAGTCGACCACCGCCCTGCGCCGGCTGGCCAATATCGAGGCGAACCCGGAGATCGCCGTACTGGCCGATTTCTACGACGAGGACTGGACCCGCCTGTGGTGGGTGCGCGCCGACGGGCGGGCGCGCATCGTGACGGGCGACGAGGCGCGGCAGGGCCTGACGCACCTGACCGACCGCTATCCCGTCTATGTGACGGAGCCGCCGCCCGGACCGGTCATCGCGCTCGATATCGCGCGCTGGTCCGGCTGGGCGGCGGGCTGATCACGTGCGGCGGATCAGGAAGCGCCACCGCCCATGGCGAACCGCAGCAGCGCCTGCTTGTCACCCTGCTTGATCTTGCCTTTGCGGTTGAGCACCTCGAGCTGCCAGACATCACCGTTGCGGAAGGCGCGGGCCACGGCGTTGGCATTGTCGTTGCCCAGCAGCGATGGCCAGATATCGGCCACCTGCTGGCTGCTGCCGCCGGTCGCGTCGTAGACCTTGAACGAGATGTTGTTCGCCTTCTCGAAGGAGCTGCCCTTCTTGAAGGCCGCCGCGACGAAGACGATGGCGTCGATACCGCCGGGGACCTCGGCGAAGGTGACATGGACGGTTTCGTCGTCACCGGCGGCCGCGCCGGTCTGTTCGTCGCCGGAGTGCTGGACCGAGCCGTTGCCCAGCGGGTCCAGCGAATCCAGTCCGGCGAAACGGACTGGTTCGCTGCCCTGCATGAGGATGGCGATCAGGTCGAGGTCGACGCCTTTCTTGCGGCGCGCCCAGCCCAGCGCGCCACCGCTGGCGCCCGCGGACGGGTCCCAGCTGACACCGACACTCAGCTTGGCGATTCCCGCGAGATCCGCTGCGCCGTCTTCCTTTTTGAGCGTGATCATGGCTCAACGGTACCGGCTGCCGGAGAACACCGGGTGACCACCGAGTTCTCGGTCAGTGGACCGGGGAACCGGTGGTCCGATGGGGGCGCGGCCAGGGATGGCGGGCCAGCCTCTCGACCCCTTCGTTGAACCGCTCCAGGAGGCGGACCAATTGCTCGACCTCCTCGTCCGGCCAATCGGTGAGCACGGAGCCGACACCGCGGCGTTGCAGGGCCAGATCGGCTTCGAACAGCCGGAGCCCTTTCTCGCTGGGCCGGACCTTGCGGGCGACGCCGCCTTCGGGGTCGGGTACCCGCTCCACCAGGTCCTGGTCGAGCATGGCGGCCACCTGGCGGTTCACTGTGGACACGTCCAGACCGAACGCTTCGGCCAGTTCGCGCAGGGACAGCGGATCACCGAGACGCAGCCGGGTGAGGATCAGGTACGCGGATCTGTCCAGCTGGAACGGCGAATTCCGGCGGGCGGCCGGATACTGCCGAGACAGCAGGTTCAGTTCCAGGACAAGCCGCGCCAGGACGGCGGGGTCCCGGCGGTCCGCCGCGGAGGCGGCGAGCGGTGCAGCCGAATCGGACATTCGGACACTATGTCGTCAGTTTCGCCCGAATACAAAATTGTGCACCATACACAGCCTATGTAACGTACATATGTGTGACGGCTGTGGCCGACGACCCTTCCGGATCCGGCGAACGCGATCGGCCCGGCCCCGCACCGACGGTGCTGGTGGCCACCCTGAGCACCATCGGCATCGTCGTCTCGCTCATGCAGACTCGGCCGTGACGAACTCGGCCGCCGGCATCCGCTCGTCGATCTACGGGTCTCGGCGCGGCCGCGGGTGCTGTTCACCAAACCGCCCTCGGTGTGGGCTCGGCGGTGATCGGCGGCGGTGATGAGCGCGGTAATGGCCCATATGACGATCACTCCGGGTACCCGGCAGCTACCGTCCCGGGACGCGTTCCAGACGGCCTTCCTCATCTCGACCACTGCCGCCTGCGTCGCCATCGCGCTCACCGCCCTCATCCCCATGCGAACGGCAGCCGCCGACCCCCGGTGAGCCTGCCGTATGGGGAATCGTTCGCCACCGCCCGCCCGAACAGGCATGCTGGACGGCACCGGTCGACCACCGGAAAGTTCTGCCGAGGCACGGGGGTGCGGGAATGGTCGGATCTTCGGAAGATGTCCGCATACGGCGGAAGCAGGTGCGCGGCACCGCGCTCGTACTGGTCGCCGCCGCGCTGTTTCTCTGTGGCTGTTCATTCTTCTCCGACTCCTCCGACGGGTTGGTCGGTGAGCGGCTGACCTCCTTCCCGGTGATCGACCGGGCCACACTCACCCCGGCCCAGGCGCGGGTCGTCGACGCCGCGGCAATCGAATTCGCCGACCCTCGCGAGGGAGCGGGGTACTCCGAGGGAAACACCGAACCGTGGTGCGCAAACTTCGTGAGCTGGGTGCTGCGTGCGGCCGGGCTGCCGCTGGTCAACCCGAATTCGGGATCGTGGCGGATCCCCGGCGTCTACACCTTGCAGGAGTATTACGAGACTTCGGGCCGCTTCGCCGCCGCCGGGTCGGGATACCGGCCGGTCACCGGTGATGTGATCCTCTACAGCCCGGAGAGCAGATTCGGCCAGCACACCAATATCGTGCTGGCCGAGGACCACGGCACCCTCACCACGATCGGCGGTAACGAGGGCGACGCGGTCGGTATCGAACGCTGGGACCCCGCCGCCGTTCCCGATATCCACATCGTCGGTTACGGGCGGCTGTCGCCCGGGTGGTGACGGGCCTGCCGGATCGATACCTTCATCGCGTACCGTGACGCTTATCCGGTGGAGGTAGAGGTGTCGGAACGACTCATGGAACCGATCGAGGTAGGCGACCCGGGGTGGATCGACTACGCCGAGTTCGGCAGGCGGTTCGTCACCTACGCGGTGACCGAGCGGCGGATCGAGAAGGCGGTCGCCGGCATCACCGGGCGTGGGCTGGCCATCGGCCCGGTCAATCTGGCGCCCGCCGGACTCGCCGGGTTCCTCGCCGAGGGCCGGATCGACCGTCCCGTGGTGGTGCGCCGCGGCTCCGAAGTCGCCTTCGACGTCCGGATACCGGTATCCCTGCGGGCCAAGATCTTGCTCGGCGGCAAACCCCTACGGTCGGAGACGGTGGTATCCATCGGTCTCACCTTCCGCGCCCGCACCGCCGATCCGCTGCTGATCGTGATCGATATCCCGCGCGTCGAGCCCGCGGATGTGAGTGTGCTGGTGCGCCTGTCCGCCGCCGACTCGGTGGCCGAATGGCTCCTCGACCCGATCGCCGGCCTGTTGCAACGCGAGGTCGCCAATCGGGTGAACGGTATGCTGCGCGATCCGGGCGTGATGCGCAGCCGGATCTACGATATCGAGGCCATCGTCGCCCGCGAACGCTCCCCGCACCGCAGCCGCACCCGGTTCGACTGGATCGACTACGCCGAATTCGGGCGGCGGTTCTTCCCGCGCATCGTCACTCGCGATCGGCTCGAACAATTCGTCACCCATCTCGCCGACCGGCAGATCGAGATCGGCCCGCTGCGCGCCGGCCCCCGGGCGGCGGCCGAGGTCACCGTGCGCGGCGAGGTCGGCCGACCCGCACTGACCGACCGGGTACCCGAGACCGCCACGGCCGACGACGATCCGGCGCTGGTCCGCTTCGACCTGATCGTCCCGGTCACTCTCGACATCACGGTCAGCGTGCTCAAGGACAACCACTACCGCGCGGACGTGGAGATTCCCCTGCAACTCACCGCGCACGCGGCCGACCCCCTGCTCATCGTGGTGGAAGTCACCCCGCCGGAACGGGAGAACGTCCGCCTCGACTACGCCGCCCGGGGCATGCGCGCCGCTGTTCTCGGCGTCCTGGCGGGTATCAAGAAACAGATCGTCGCGCAGGTGGTCCGTGTCGTCCGCGCCGAACTCGCCGACCCCGCCATGCGAACCCTCGATGTAGGTGAACGCATGGACCGGCTCTTGTAATTCTGGCGTTGCCCCCGGCGCGCGTGGCCGTCGGTCGTGGCGGTCGTGTTGTGGATGTGGTGGAATACCCACGTTCGAGGCTCCCGGCGCACGCAGTGCTGATGGGGAAGGCGCGCCGGGCACGCCGTTGCTGTCCACCCGGGGTGTGCGAAGGAGTCTCGATGGTTTCTGCACTGTCTCGCCGGGCTCTGCTCGGATACACGGCCGCCGCCGTCGCCGCGGGTGCGGTGGGGTCGGCCTTCGGAACTCCCCGCGCCGGTGCGGCTTCGCTCGGGACGCTGCTCGATTACGCGGGGGGTGTGCCGTCCGCGGCGGCCATCAAGGCGGCCGGGCACACCGGGGTCATCCGGTATGTGTCCGACCGCCGGCCGGGCGCGGAATGGATGGCCGGGAAACCGCTGCTCGCCGGGGAAGTCGAGGATCTGCGGGCCGCCGGGCTGGCCATCGTGTCCTGTTACCAGTTCGGCAAAGGGCCCACCGCCGACTGGCGCGGCGGCTACGACGCCGGTCGCCGGCACGCCGAGCGTGGGCTGGCTCTGCACCGCGCCGCCGGGGGACCGGACAACCGGCCGATCTACGCTTCCATCGACGACAACCCGAACCCTGTGGAATTCGCCACCATGATCCTGCCGTATCTGCTCGGCTGGCAGGCGGTGATCGGTCGGGAGAACACCGGCGTCTACGCGAATGCGCCCACCATCGACCTGGCCCGGACGGCCGGGGTGGGTGGGTGGTTCTGGCAGCACGATTGGGGAACCGCGCCGGGGTACGTGCATCCGGCCGCTCATCTGCACCAGTTCGAGATCGACGACCGCACGGTCGACGGGGTGGGCGTGGATGTGAACGATATCCTCGCCGCGGAGTACGGAGCCTGGTGACCACCGCCGACCGGCGGACCGGTCAGCCCGCCGGGCTTTTCGTCCGATTGGCGGCCACGTACAGGTAGACCAGCGGCGCCACCGCCCCGCACAGGAACAGCAGCAGCGTCGGCAGATCGCTGCGCAGCGGGACATCACCGCCGGGGCCCCGGCTCGCCGCGATCAGGAAGGCACCCAGCCAGGCGGCGATCGGCAGGAACAGCACGGTCGGCCGGGTGGTCACCGTGGCGGCCGCCCACACCAGGGCCACGTTCACCGGCGCGGCGATCAGTGCGGCCAGCGGTACAGCGACGCTGCCGAGATAGGAGGGCAGGTAGAGCACCTCCAGCGCCAAGGTGATCACCGCGTCCACGATCAGGACCGCGATCAGCACCGGGGCGAGTGCCGCGGTCGCCAAGGCGGTCCAGCGAGCGCGGGAATCCGCACCGGCCCGATCGTCCACGGCGGCGGTCATCCGTGCGACCGGATCGCCGAACACCATCGGGCGGTCGCTGTGGGTCCGGTCCCGCTCTCCGATTCCGAGTGCTGCATAGTGACGAGTCTATTGGTGCCCGGGCGCCGCTCGGCTACAGCGAACCGGCGAAGAGATCGTCTTCCCGGCCGTCCGGCCCGCCCGACCAGGCGCGACCGCGGACCAGAATGTAGTGCTCCTCGGGCAGGACCGGCTGGGCGATCATATTGGTCAACGCGAATTCCCGGCCCGACGGCGCGACCGTGAGCTGGGTGGTGTGGGCGCGCAGCGCGGCGCGTTTCCGGGGCAGCGATTCGGTGACATCGATCGCCGTGGTCACCGAATTACTCGGTACGCACGCCAACTCGTCCTCGGCCGGCAGCCGCCAGCCGGGAGGGAGCGCGCCGGGCAGGCCGTCCACCGTGCGGCGGGCCAGCGCCCGCAGATGGTCGCGCAGGATGTCGGCGTCGGTCACGGTCCAGTAGAACTTGGGCGTGTCCCAGCCCTGCCCGGCCGCGGCCTCGACGGCTTCGGTGGTCACCCGGTGGGCACGGATATGGTCCGGGTGGCCGTAGCCGCCGTGCGGGTCGTAGGTCACCACCACGCGGGGCCGCAGGTCGAGGATCACCTCGGTGAGCGCCCGGACCGCCGCCGGACCGGACTCGACGAAGGCCCGTGGATGCTGCGCCGCCGGAGTCCCGGCCATACCGGAATCGCGCCAGCGGCCGGCGCCGCCCAGGAAACACGGCGGTCCGGCACCGAGTTCGGCCAGGGCGCGGGTGAGTTCACCGATCCGGTACCCGCCCAGCTGATCCGCGCGGTCGGCGGTCAGGCCCGCCCATCGGTCGCCCATCACCTCGCCCTCTTCACCGAGAGTGCAGGTCACCACCGTCACCGGGACACCGAGACGCCGGTAGTGGGCGATCGTGCCCCCGGTGGTGATGGTTTCGTCGTCGGGGTGGGCGTGGACCAGCAGCAATCCGCCCGTACGGCCGTCACCGGGACCGGTCACGGGACGCGCCGCCACATTGCCGCGTCACCGAAAATCCCGGCCTGGATCGCTCCGCTCAGCGACGCCCCGTCCACCGAGGGACCCGCCGCGGCCACCACGTTGTCCTGCACGATCGGCAGTACCGTGGACGCACCCCACAGCCGGGGTTCGGCCTCGCCCAGGGTGCGCGGTACTTCCACGCCGTGCAGTGCGCCGTCGATCGACGGCTGGAACTGCGGATCGCAGATACCGGACAGATTGCCCGGCGCCCGGCGCGCCGCCTCCACGGCGGCCGGAACCTCGGTCTGTTCGCCGTCGGCCGTGGGCAGGACGGGCGCCACGGGCGGGCAGCCGTAGCGGGAGGCCAGCGCGGTGGCGGGATCACCGCCGGTCGCCTCCCAGCCCACCACCGCGTCGACGGAGTTCTCCACCAGACTTTTGCCGTACAGTTCGTCGGCCGCCAGATTGAGCACGGACGCGTCGATCCCGGCGCTGCGCAGCTGGTCGGCCGCGGTATTGGCCACCGCCAGAGCGGTATCGTCGCCGGTCACCGCGCCGATCCGCAGTACCAGCGGTTCGCCGTTGCGGGCCAGCGAGCGGGGCCGCGGGGCCGGTGAGGTCGCCGAGACCGGCGGCGGCTCCGGGGCGCGGCCGAAACCGGTCTCGGCCAGCAGGCCGAAGGCCTGGTCGGGGTTGAGGCGCGGTGGTTCGGTCGGCGTGTAGCCGGGATCGGAGGGGGAGAGCACCTGCGCGCGCACCGGCTCCACCCAGTTACCGGTCTGCGCGCCGACCGTGGCCAGCAGCGCGGGATCGAGCAGCGCGAGGACCGCGGTCCGGACCCGGTGGTCGCCGAGCACCCCCTCGCGGCCGTTGAGGGTGAGTCGCAGCTGCCGGGACTGCGGCATGATCGCGGTGCGCACCGACGGGATCGCGGCCAACTGGGCCTGGGTGGCGACCCCGCCGTGCACCAGCGCCATCTGGGTGTCGCCGGTGCGCAGCGAATCCGCCAGCTGGGCGGGAGTGCCACCGCGGCGCAGCAGGATCTGGTCGGGGCGGGCCGGGGTGCCCCAGTAGCGGTCGTTGCGTTCCAGCAGGATCTCGTCGCGCCCGGGATCGGCGGATTCGATGGTGAAGTTCCCGCCGGAGACCGGTATCTGCTCGACCAGCGTCCGCTGGAAGCCGCCCGGCGAATCCTTCATCAGATGCGACGGCAGCAGGTTCGCGAACAATTGCGGCCAGGCCGGATAGGGCTTGTCGAACACCACGGAAACCGCTTTACCGCCGCCCGAGGAACGGACCTCGGAGATGAGGCGGTACCCGGCCGGGTCGATCACACCCGGCTGCGTGATCATCTGCTGCCACAGGTAGTGGAAATCCTCAGCCGCGATGGGGGCGCCGTCGGACCAGTTCGCCTGGTCCTTCAGTGTGTAGGTGACGGTGAACGGGGCCTCGGCGGTCACCGTCGCCGCATCGACGAGCGCCGTATCCGGAACCCACAGCGTGCCGCCCGGCAGGGCCGGGTCGGGCGTGGGCCGGAACGGACTCGGCAGCACCATGGCCGCCACCGCGGCGGTCGCCGGGGACTGGTTCGACCGCAGATGCGGGTTGAAACCGATCCCGATGTCGTCGATGGCGACCACCACCGTGTTCTTGGTCGGCTGCGCCGGCTGGGTCTTCGGGCTGTCCGTACTGGCGATGGGCGGCGGCGGGTCGGCAGTGCATCCGGCAAGCACCGCCACGAGTACCAGCAGCCCGCGCCACACCGCGCGCCTCCCCGAAATCACGTTCGGCACTCTACCCAAACCCGTGCCGGCCCGTCCGGGGGTGAAACCGCTTACAGCGCGGCCCGGTCGCGCGCCTTGCGGCGCGACAGCTCCCGGGCCCGCTCGTTGGCGGCCAGGGTGACCTTGCGCACCCGTACGAACTCCGGTGTGACCTCGACGCATTCGTCGGCGGCGCAGAATTCCATGGCCATTTCCAGATCGAGCTGCAGCGGCTTGGCCAGCGTCTCCATCACATCGGCGGTGGAGGAGCGCATATTGGTGAGCTTCTTCTCCTTCGTCACATTGATATCGAGATCCTCGGCACGCGGATTGATCCCGACGACCATGCCCTCGTAGGTTTCCGCGCCCGGCTCGACGAAGAACTGCCCGCGGTCGGCGAGCTGGATCATGGCGAAGGGGGTCACCGAACCGGCGCGGTCGGACACCAGCGAACCGGTGTGCCGGGCCCGGATCTCACCGGCCCACGGCGCGTAACCGTGGGAGACGGCGTTGGCGATACCGGTGCCGCGGGTCTCGGTCAGGAAGTCGGTACGGAAACCGATCAGACCGCGCGAGGGCACGATGAACTCCATCCGCACCCAGCCCGCGGCGTGATTGTTCATCTGCACCATCTTGCCCTTGCGGGCGGCCAGCAGCTGGGTGATGGCGCCGAGGTACTCGTCGGGGCAGTCGATGGTGAGTTCTTCGTAGGGCTCGTGCACCTTGCCGTCGACCTGCCGGGTCACCACCTGCGGTTTGCCGACGGTCAGCTCGAAACCCTCGCGCCGCATCTGCTCGACCAGGATCGCCAGCGCGAGCTCGCCGCGGCCCTGGACCTCCCAGGCGTCCGGGCGGCCGATATCGAGTACCCGCAGTGAGACATTGCCCACCAGTTCCTGGTCGAGCCGCGACTTCACCATGCGGGCGGTGAGCTTGTGTCCCTGGACGCGGCCGACCAGCGGTGAGGTGTTGGTTCCGATCACCACCGAGATGGCCGGCTCGTCCACTGTGATGCGGGGCAGCGCGACGGGCTCGTCCGGGTCGGCGAGGGTGTCGCCGATCATGATGTCGGGGATACCGGCGACGGCGACGATATCGCCGGCCACCGCGACCTCACCCGGCTGCCGTTCGACGCCGATCGTCTGCAGCAGTTCGGTGATCTTGACGTTCTTCACGCCGTCGGCGTGCATCCACGCCACGTTCTGCCCCTTGCGGAGTTCACCGTTGTGGATGCGGACCAGCGCGAGCCGGCCCAGGAAGGCCGAGGCGTCGAGGTTGGTCACATGGGCCTGCAGCGGCGCGGCCGCGTCGCCCTTGGGGGCGGGGATGTTCTCCAGCAGGACGTCGAACAGCGCGTCCAGGTTCTCCGCGTTCGGTACCTCGCCGTTCTGCGGCTGCTCCTTGGACGCCTTGCCCGCGCGACCGGAGGCGTAGAGCACCGGCAGGTCGAGAGCGAGTTCGGCCGCTTCGGCGGCGTCGTCGTCCAGATCGGAGGCCAGGTCCAGCAGCAGATCGTGGCTTTCCTCGACCACCTCGGCGATCCGCGCGTCGGGCCGGTCGGTCTTGTTGACCACCAGGATCACCGGCAGACAGGCCGCCAGCGCCTTGCGCAGCACGAACCGGGTCTGCGGGAGCGGGCCCTCGGAGGCGTCGACCAGCAGCACCACACCGTCGACCATGGACAGGCCGCGTTCCACCTCGCCACCGAAGTCGGCGTGACCCGGGGTGTCGATGACATTGATGACGGTGACGCTGCCGTCCGGATGGTGCCGGTGCACGGCGGTGTTCTTGGCGAGAATGGTGATGCCCTTCTCGCGTTCCAGATCGCCGGAGTCCATCACCCGGTCGACCGGTTCGGCCCGTTCGGCGAACGCGCCGGACTGCCGCAGCATGGCGTCGACGAGCGTCGTCTTACCGTGGTCGACGTGCGCCACGATGGCGACGTTGCGAAAATCGCGTGCAGACGACACGCCGGTTCCTCCTGCTGTTAACTGTTGCTTGCGGCCGGACCCTGCCACAGCGACATTCGAACTCACCGGGCATCTGGGCCGGTTACACCCTACCGGGAACTCGGTGGCCTGCTGGCGCCGCCCAGGGGTAAGGGTATGCTAACCCGCATGGGCAAGGTCAAGGCGCGCGAGGTTTCGAGCCTCGAGCCGAAGAAGAAGTGCTGTCGTAAGAAGACGCGCTGCGTGAAATGCCCTGTGGTCATCATGCGGATGAAACGCCTGGAGGCCACGGGCGCCTCCGGTAAAGAACTGAAGAAAGGTCTCAAGAAGGCGCGCGCCGCCTGAGGAGGGCGACCTCCGCCTTCGCTCCGGCGTCCGCCACGAATGTTGGACAGTTCGTATGGGGGAGCGTGTGGTTGTAGGACCGTGGTGGCGGGGTATGTCCGCGGTATGACCACAGCACTGCTCTCCGAATCAGAGATCACGGCGGCCCTGGAAACCCTGCCGGAGTGGAGCCGGGCCGGTGACGCGCTGACCCGTACGGTCCGGGCGGCCACCTTTCCCGCCGGCATAGAACTCGTCCGGCAGGTGGCCGATATCGCCGAATCGGCGAATCACCATCCCGATATGGATATCCGGTGGCGCAAGGTCACCTTCACCCTGTCCACGCACTCCGCGGGCGGGCTCACGGCACAGGACGTGGCGCTGGCCCGGGAGATAGATCGGCTGGCGCCGTAGCGGTCCGGGAGGTGGTCCGGCCCGCCCAGGCGATCCAGCCGTAGCAGACCAGCGCACCGAGCACGTACACCGTGCCGAGCCAGGACCACACCCCCCAGCGGGAGATGGTCCAGATCGAATCCTGCAGGAACGAGAGCACCCACGGCGCGCCGATCAGCGTCGTCACCAGCCAGTATCCGGCCAGTATCTTCGCGCCGGGCACCGCCCGGTACGGCCCGTGGAGCAACCAGAGGACGGTCGGCAGCAGCCAGCCCCAGTGGTGCGACCAGGAGATGGGCGAGACCAGCAGTCCGAACAGTTGCACGATCAGCACGGTGCCCAGCAGATCGTCGCGGCGCAGCGCCCGCCACGCGCACCAGCCCAGCGCCGCCGCCACCGCGACCCCGGCAATCCACCACGGCCCGGTCCCCACATCGCTGCCCAGCAGCCGGCTCAGCGCGCCGCGCAGCGACTGGTTCCACACCGAGCCCACCGGCCCGATCCGGTCGGCGTCACCGAGCAGGGTGCCGAAATAGCGCCGGGTCTCCTCGGGATTGATCAGGAAACTGGCCGCCACGGTCAGGCCGAACACCACCGCCGACCAGAGGGCCGCGGCCCAGCGGCGCCGCGCCACGAAATAGAGGCCGCTGATGGCGGGCGTCAGTTTGATCCCCGCGACCGCGCCCACCAGGGTTCCCGACAGCCACCACCGGGAACTGCGGATGGCGACCATCACACCGAGCATCAGGAAGACATTGACCTGGCCGTAGTCGATCGTGGTGCGTACCGGCTCGAACCAGAGGCCCACCGCCGTCCACGCCACCATCGCGGTGCGCCACCGCGCTTCGCGCAGGGCGTCGCGCCCCAGCATCAGCTCGAACGCGATCCGCACCACCCAGTACAACGCCGCGACGATGGCGAACAGCCACAGCATCGCGACCACGGTGAAGGGCAGGAAGTGCAGCGGGAAGAACACCACCGCGGCGAACGGCGGGTAGGTGAAGGGCAGCGGGAAATCCGGTGTCTTCTCGGCGTAGGTGAAATCGTAGAGATGGTCGGTGAGCAGGGCCGCCGACCCGTCGACGTAGACGTGCAGGTCGACCAGGTTCATCCCGTTCGGGGTCAGCAGCATCCACAGCAGCCGCGCCAGTACGGTGATCCCGAGCGCCACCAGGGCCAGGCGAAACGGTACGAACCCCCGAATGTCGGTCCGGGCGCCGCTGGGCTGAGTCAATACACGAGCTTTCGAGTCGGTCCGGGCCGGCGGCCGGACCCGGTGCTGTTGGGCGCGTCGCCGGTTTTTCCGGCCCGGAATACATTAACCCCACCGGTTTCCGGGCGGACGCGAGCCTTGCGCGCGCTCCGCGCGGTGGGCGGCAAACACTGTGCAGCGGCCCCGGTAACCATCGAGCAACCGATGAGTCACAAGTTCACATTAGCCCCATTTTCCACACCGGTCACTCGCGTTACCCGCTACTGTCCGGTAGCACAGCGAATTGGGGCTCGCAATCCCTACCCCGGTGCTGTACAACGCGCGTCAGTGTCCTTAGAGTGACCCCGAAACGACGGCTTTTCAGCGTCGCCCAGATGTACCCGAGGTAAGGACGGCTAGACCAGTGCTTCGCACCCGAGGATCGCGGATCGCAATGTCCGCGCTCGCCATTACGGCGGGCGCCTCCCTCGTGGCGCCCGCGACGGCCGTCGCGGCTCCGGCCACCGAGGCGTCGGTGAGCAGCGTCCCGATGGTCCCCGAAGGGGTTCCCGTCGACGTTCTCGCCGCCCTGGCCCCGGCCATCGTCAACGCACCGGCCCCGGCGGCCAAGGACATCGCCGCGCCGGGCAGCCCGCAGGAGGCCATTCTGTCCCAGGCCCGCGCGCTGCTGGCCGCGGTGAATCTGCCTCCGCAGATCAAATCCACGCTGGAACGGGTCATCACGTTCCTCGACGGCAGTGGCGGCGGTGGCCCCGAGATCCCCGAATCCGGGCCGGCGATCGCCCAGTTCCTCTACCCGACCATCGGCCAGAATTGCATCGCCCCGTCCGGCGATTCGGTCGGTACCGCCCTCGCGGTGCCCGGCCCGGCGCAGCTACCGCCGCCCGGACCCGCCGCCGGCCAGACCGGTTTCGTGTTCACCGCGCTGGGCACCGAACGTCCCACGGCCGAGCAGGCGCAGCCGATGACGGTGCAGTGGCGGAACCTGGACACCGGTGAGGCGGGCTCGCAGCCGCTGACCGATGCGGCCAAGATCAACCCGGACGGCCCGGCCACCCTGTCGGCCATCGCGAACACCGGCACCGGCCGTATCGTCGCGGTGATCGGCGGCGGGCTCACCACCCAGGCCACCGAAACCGAGGCCCGCAGCTGCACCTTCATGCCGACCATCGGATTCTTCACCGTCGGCTGACCACCGGCCCCGCCTCCGGCGGGTGGGCGGACCTCCCGAACCCCAGCCCTCCCGCCATCGGTCGGCCCGGATCTGATCGCGGTCGTCGATCCATGGACGGCTGTTCGCGCATCGCGCGTACGAGCAATGGGCTGACCCGTGGCTTCTTCCGCGGAGGCGGCCCGGCGCCGGAGCGTCGGCTCGTGAGGTGCCGCGCGTGGCGCAAGGCTGTGGTAGACCGGGTTGATGGCGACTGTCCGAAGTTTGCGCAAGTCCGGCATCCGTAGCCGACGCTCGTCACGGTCGATTCTGTCGATCCGCTCCGAAGGGTCGATCCTGTCCATCGGCTCCGCGTATTCGATTCTGTCCATCGGCAGCGTGGGGTCGGTGCTGTCGGTCGGGTCCATCGGATCGTTCGGCTCGGCGATCTCCAGCGGGTCCTTCCTGAGTCTCGGCTCGGCCCTGTCCGGTCTGTCCCGGTGGTCCCTGCTGTCGTGGATGGGTGATCACGCCAGTCCGGACACCCGTCCCGGCCTGCGCGTGGTAGCCGACGAACCCGATCTGCGGGAGTCAGCCACCTGCCACTGCCAGACCTGACATCGGCGTACTACGGCTCCCACGCCCACCATCCGTCTATTCCGGATGGTGGGCATCCGTGGCCGGGCCCCGCCCCGTGACGCCGACGGCGACGCGATCCAATATCGCCCAGGCGCGATCCTGCGGGATGTCCTGGACCAGGTAGAGCTTCTTACCCGCTGCCGTGGCGGCGCCCACCGTGGCCAGGCCGGCTCGGCGTTGCCAGAAGGTCTGCCGCACAGTCCAGCCGACGATGCCGGGCGCTTCGAGGCAGGTGCGTTCGCGGTCGAGGGAGCCGGAACGGACGACCAGCCAGGTGGGAGAGCCGGGCGTGGCGGGGACGACCGCGTGCCCGAGGCCGCGGTAGCGGTCCTCGGCGAGCAGTGCGCAGACCGGCGCCAGGCCGGCGGGCAGCAGCCACCACCACACCGTGACCTGCCAGTCCGCCGCGGTCACGAGGAGCAGGGCCACCGCGGTGAGCGGAACAGGCCAGCAGGCGCGGACGTATCGGCGGCGCCGGGCGGCCGGACCGTGCCGGGTCAACGGGATATCGGCGAGCGCGGCCGATCGTGCCGCTGTCGCGGAGGTGTTCGCGCTCCGGTGTGGACTCGGCAGCCGGGCCAGGGTTCGTTCTATTGCCACGCGGGGGGATTGCGGCAGGATCTTCTGGCGCGGGTTCTCCCCGGTCATCACGGCTTCCAGTTGCGCGGCTCCGGCGAGACGCAGCAAGAGTGGTTCGCGGATGGTGGCGCCGCGCAATCGTGCGGTGTCGAGGGTGATCCGGCGCAGCGTGAACAGTCCGCGGCGGATCTGCAAGGTGCTGCCGTGATCGGTGACGCGGAGTCCGTGATACGTGGCGAGGTAGTGTGCGCACGCCGCTACGCTGACCACGACCACCAGGGCGAGCAGCGCCGCGAGACCGACCAGTAGCAGCGACAGGACCCCGAAACCGCGCACGGTGTCGACGGTGTCGTGACCGATGCTGATCTCGGCGGCACCGAATCCGAACTGGGCGGCCAGGCCGAGGGCCGAGGCGGCGATCGCGAAACCGGTCAGCGACAGCGGCGCGTACCGGACCCAGCCCGGCTGCCAGTGGCCGATCTCCGCGCCTCGCTCGGCCGCGGGGACCTCCGGCCCGGTGTCCGGGCCGATGGCGGCGACACGGGCGGGAGCGGGATCGCCGGCAGTGGTACGCAGGGTATGGGCCAGCAGTTCGGCGCGCAGCGGCCGGACCCGTCCGGCGGCGAGTGCGTCCAATCTGAATCGGTCGCCGGCCTCGGCTTCGTGGCCGGTGCCGATCACCACCACGGCCAGGCCCAGGAGCCGGTGCAGCGGGTCGGCCTCGATATCCACCGACCGGATTCGCGCCCGCGGCACCGCCAGCCGTTTCCGCCGGATCAAACCCGTGCGCAGTTCGACATGGGTCGGTCCGACCCGATAGGTCGTGGTGAACCACAGGGTGAGCGCGTACGGGACCACGAATACCAGGCCCAGCAGGCTGTAGAGCGGGTTACCGGAACTGACGCCCAGGACGACCGCGCCGATCACGGCGGGCAGGAACTTCACGATCTCCTGAATCGGATGGACCAGCAGCATCCGGCGATCCAGGCGTAGCCACGGCTCGTCGTGCCCGGGAACGAAGGTTTCCGGCTCGGCGGCCGGGCCGGGCCCGCCCGCCGGACGCGGTCCCGTCATCGAACAGACTCCGAGGAAACCCCCGCCTTCAAGCGTGGGGAGGAATCGGAGTCAAACGTTCTTCTGATTTTCGGCATAGCGTTTTGCTACCTCCAGGGTCGCCACTGACAGTGGCGACGAAGTACGAATTAAAAGTCCAAAAGTCGGTAGACGGACTGGACCCGCACGCAGCACGCGGGAGGATCGGCCCTTGATCTGGTTGACCAGCCCGTGGATCCCGAACTGTGGGCCGCACGAAACCCGCAGATGCACATGATCGGGAATCGTTTCCGGTTCGATGATCGGTGCGTCCTGTGCGGCATGATCTGGTCGAGGCGCGCCTCGATACGTCCGCCGAGGACCCGCCCGCGATATATTCGGGCACTACACAACGTGGTAGGTGCAGGAGTAGACGACGTCGTTGTCCGGCTCGAGCCCGTCCTGAGAACGCCCTATTGCCTGGTATTGCATAATGTTTCGCGTGCATGAGATCGTGCGCTACACCTACCGCCTGCGCCCCGGCGCGGTCGCGGTGCGCGCGCTCGAATCCGAATGGCATCGCTGCCGATTCCTGTGGAACGAAGCCGTCCACCAACAACGCACCGGGCAGCGACTCACGTTCGGTCAGTTGTCGAAGCAGCTCACCGAGGCCCGTGGGCGTACTGCTTGGTTGCGGGCGGGTTCGCAAGTCGCGCAACAGCAAATGCTGCGCACCTACTCCCAAGCGCTCGGACATTCGTTCACGGTGAAAGGTCGCGGGAAACCCGCTCCGAAACCCCGTAAGAAGACGTTGCCGTCGCTGGAATACACGACCCGCGGGTTCTCCATCAAAGACCGATGCTTGCGCCTGCCGAACAAGGTGTCGATCCCGGTCGTGTGGTCGCGGGAACTCCCCTCCAACCCGACCTCGGTGCGGGTCTACCGCGACAGCCTCTGCCACTGGTATGCGTCGTTCGTCGTCCGCCGCCCCCTCCAGGCCGCGCCCACTGTATCGGGGGGGATCGGGATCGACTGGGGCGTGACCACGACCGCCACCACCACCAGCCCCGCCCATGACCTCCCGTACGGGGGGCATCGACGCCGTTGCGCCGCCGAACTGGCGCGGGCGCAACGGAAGATGGCCCGCCGAAGGCGGCCGAAAGGGCAGGCGCAGAGCAACGGTTACCAGCGGGCGCGGCGTGAGGCTGCCCGTCTGCACAAGAAAGCGGCCCGCCAGAACACGCACGCTGCGCGCGTATGGGCTCGGCGCGTGGTCGACGACCACCACACCATCGCCATCGAGGACTTCGAACCAAGGTTCCTGGCCCGATCCACCATGGCCAGTAAAGCAGCAGATGCCGCGATCGGTACGGCGAAACGCGAGCTGATCGGACGTGCCACGCGGGCGGGGCGGAAGGTGGTGTTGGTTCCGCCCGCGTATACGACGATGACCTGTGCGAGCTGTGGTGCGATAGCCAAGCAGCGGCTCGCGTTGGATGTGCGTGTCTTCGAGTGTGGCTCGTGTGGTCACATCGCAGACCGAGACCGCAACGCCGCCCACGTTATTTTGGCGGCCACGGTAGAACTCGACCGTGCCAGTGTTGACGACGTAAGACATTATCGGCCTCCCTCCAGGGCGGTCGGTGGTGCGGTCCGAGCTGGAAATCCCCCGGCTTCAGCCGTGGGGAAGGGTTAAGTGGCGTCCCCGCGGTGACGCGCCGCGATTTCGGTCAACCGGGTCACCGTCTGCTCGGCCACCGCGCGGTCCAGCAGGCTGATGTGCACCGCACCCGCGGACGAGGCCGTGGTCACCGTCACCGTCGACAGGTCGAGGAGGCGTTCCAGCGGGCCGCGTTCGGTGTCCACGGTCTGCACCCGGGAGATCGGCGCCACCCGGCTCTCCTGGGTCAACCAGCCGGATCGGGAGTAGACGGCGTCATCGGTCACCTCCCAGCGGTGCACCCGGTACCGCCAGCGGGGCACCACGATCGCGGTGAGCGTGGCCGTCGGCACCGCGACCACCGCCACCGCCGTCTGCCACGTCCGGCGATCGGGGTCGAAGACGACCCACCCGAGCAGCACGGCGAATACACCGAGCCACGACAGCATGATCTGCACGGTCCACAGTGCCTTCGCGCGCGGACTGGGCCGCCACGACGGATCGGCCAGAACATCGGGTAGGCGTGGCGGGCTGTCCGGCGACATATATTCATCGTCGCACGGCGTGACATGCGGCCGACCGACCGTAGATGGCGACCATCGAGCACTTGCAGTGACGTGAGCCCAGCCGGGTTTGTCGAGGCATATGCTCGACCGGTCCTTCCGGCCCGGCCGGATAGTCGAGATCTGTGGTCGGGGCCCGCCCTTGGTTCTGGAGCGACTGAGCGCGTGCAGCAGACAGTCCAGAGATCGGTGACGATTGAGCACTGACAGTGATGTGGGCCTACCCAGGTTGGTCGAGGCGCACGCCGGCATGCAACCTTCTGTCTGCTCCGGATGGTTGCCTCAGTGGTCGGGGCCCGCCCCCGATTCTGGACCGACGGAGCGAAGGAGCGCAGCGACT
>NZ_JBKOOL010000032.1:0-41983 GCF_046764065.1 Nocardia sp. NPDC002869 | reverse complement strand
AGAACCCCACACCGTTCGTGTGGACCAAGACCTCTGATGAGATCCTCGAACGACTCGCCTCATATTTACAACGAATTCCAGGCGCGGAACACTAGTCCTCTGTGCTGGTATCCACGACGGTGTACGTGCCTTCCGCCGCATCCAAGAGCACTCTCGACACCTGTAGCCATCTCTGGCCCGACACAGACGAGTCCACCCGAACCGCAATCGGTGAAGCGATCACGGAACGGATGGACTCGCCTGGAACTACTGCGGACGCATTGCCGACGGAAGGCGCTTAGCAGCTTCTCCGCCGCAGATCAGACCGCTATAGCGGTTTACACGTCGAAGTAGAGCTCGAATTCGTACGGGTGCGGCCGCAGGTTCACCGGGGCGATCTCCTGCTCACGCTTGATGCTGATCCAGGTGTCGATCAGGTCCTCGGTGAAGACATTGCCCTCGGTGAGGTACTCGTGGTCCGCCTCGAGGCGGTCGATCACCGACGCCAGGCTGGTGGGGGCCTGCGGGATGTTCTTGGCCTCCTCCGGCGGGAGCTCGTAGAGATCCTTGTCGACGGGGGCCAGCGGCTCGATCTTCTTCTTGATGCCGTCCAGGCCGGCCATCAGCATGGCGGCGAAGGCCAGGTACGGGTTGCCCGAGGAGTCCGGCGCGCGGAACTCGATGCGCTTGGCCTTCGGGTTGTTGCCGGTGACCGGGATGCGGACCGCGGCGGAGCGGTTGCGCTGCGAGTACACCAGGTTGATCGGGGCCTCGTAGCCCGGGACCAGGCGGTGGTAGGAGTTCACGGTGGGGTTGGTGAACGCCAGCAGCGACGGCGCGTGGTGCAGGATGCCGCCGATGTAGTGGCGGGCCAGGTCGGACAGGCCGCCGTAGCCGGCCTCGTCGTGGAACAGCGGCTTGCCGTCCTTCCACAGCGACTGGTGCGCGTGCATACCCGAGCCGTTGTCACCGAACAACGGCTTCGGCATGAAGGTGACGGTCTTGCCCTCGGCCCACGCGGTGTTCTTGACGATGTACTTGAACAGCTGCAGATCGTCGGCCGCGGCCAGCAGGGTGTTGAACTTGTAGTTGATCTCGGCCTGGCCTGCGGTGCCGACCTCATGGTGGCCGCGCTCCAGTTCGAACCCGGCGTTCTGCAGGTTGGTGGAGATCTTGTCGCGCAGGTCGACATAGTGGTCGTAGGGGGCGACCGGGAAGTACCCGCCCTTGTTACGGACCTTGTAGCCGCGGTTCGGGCTGCCGTCGGGGTTGGTGGCCGCGCCGGTGTTCCAGGACCCGGAGATGGACTCGACCTGGTAGAAGGCGCCGTTCATCTGCGAGTCGTAGCGCACCGAGTCGAAGATGTAGAACTCGGCCTCGGCGCCGAAGAACGCGGTATCGGCGATACCGGTCGAGCGCAGGTACTCCTCCGCTTTGCGGGCGATATTGCGCGGGTCGCGCGAGTACGCCTCACGGGTGAAGGGGTCGTGCACGAAGAAGTTCATATTGAGCGTCTTCGCCGCACGGAACGGGTCGAGCTGCGCGGTGCTGTAGTCGGGCAGCAGCAGCATGTCGGACTCGTCGATGGACTGGAAACCGCGTACCGAAGAACCGTCGAAGGCCAGGCCCTCTTCGGCGAGATCGGTCGTGAAGGCCTTCGCCGGGATGGAGAAGTGCTGCTGCACACCGGGCAGATCGCTGAAGCGGATGTCGACATATTCGACCTCCGAATCCGCGATGTACTTGATGACCTCGTCGGCCGTGCTGAACGTCACTTGGTTCTCCTTACGGATAGATTCCCAGCCAGTATCGAGTGCGGGGCGTCGCGACCCGACGCTATGGACAGGGTGTTTCCCGCCAGTCAAGAGTGTGTTTCGCCAGTGTTACACGTCGGGTCGGCGGCGTGTCCTCGGCCACGCCACGAACTGCGGGTTCCGTCCGGGGGCCTCGGTCCGGGGCGGCCCTTTATGCCCGGCATCCTGCGAGAACCCCATGTAACGGAGGCCGCCCGGCACTCGGGCGCCGCACATCGCCGACAGCGCGGTCGAGGCGAAGCCTATCCACAATCCGCGGCCGGCGAGTGGATGCACAGGTATACGAACAGCGCACGACCGAAGCGGACGCGGAGGTGCTCGAGAGCGCATGGCCGGAGACGCAGGCGATGGTACGCAGAGAGGGCAGGCTTAGGTACGCACACAGCGCAGGCCGGATCGCAGACGGAGGTACGCACACAGCGCAGGCCGGATCGCAGGCGCAGGTACGCACACAGCGCAGGCCGGAAGCGCAGGCGCAGGTACGCACACAGCGCAGGCCGGAAGCGCAGGCGGAGGTACGCACAGAGCGCAGGCCGGAGCGTATGCGGAGGTACGCACAGACCGCAGGCCGGAGCGTATGCGGAGGTACGCACAGAGCGCAGGCCGGAGCGTATGCGGAGGTACGCCTATTCTGGGTTGCATGGCACGTATCACCGGTTCCTGGCTCTCCGGACCTCCCGTCGCCCCCGGTACCGGCAGCGACGATTACGCCGGGTCGGGCCTGGGTCTGCCGCGGGAGGGCGCCGGGTCGCTACCGGGGATGTTCCGCCGCGTGGTCGCGATGCTGGTGGACTGGCTCATCGCGGTCGGTATCTCGGCGTTGATCGCGCAGGGTATGCCGGCCTCGTCGGTGAACCTGGGGCTCTGGTTCGTGATCGGGGTGGCGGCGGTGACGCTGTTCGGATTCACCCCCGGGCAGTATTTCCTGCGCATCCGAGTGACTCGGGTCGATGCCGAGGCGCCGGTAGGGTTCCTGCGGGCACTCGGCCGTCAGGTGCTGCTGGTGTTCGTGATCCCCGCGCTGTTCACCGACGCGGACGGACGCGGGATGCACGATCGCGCGACCGGCACCGCGGTGGTGCGTTCTCGCTGACCACTTACCACCGGTGGCGCCCGGTTACGCTCACGCCGTGCCACTGAATCCGGTACCGCTCGGACTTCGATTCCTGCTCGAACTCACCGCCCTGGTTTCGGCCGGGGTGCTCGGCCGGCGGCTGACGGGGGGCCGGGACGGTGGCTGCTGGTGGTACTGCTCCCCGTGATCGCGGCGACGGCCTGGGGTGTTATCGCGGTACCGGACGATCCGAGCCGCTCCGGGGCGGCTCCGGTCGCGGTCCCCGGCGCGATACGACTGCTGGTCGAGTTCGCCGTGCTGTTCGGCGGCGCGGCCGCGCTGTTTCGCCGGGCTACCGCGGCTCGCGCTGGTGTCCGCCGCGATCCTGCCGGCCTACCACCTGCTCGCCTACAACCGGGTGCTCTGGCTGTTGCGCCGCTGAGCCACCGGCCGCACCGGGTCAGCGGCGGCGGATGGTGCGCTGCATACCCCGCATCTTGGCATTGGTCGGCATCGGCCCCTTGGGCATGGCCGGACCCCCACTGCGCGAGCTGAGGGCACTGAGCCGGCCCTCGATCTGATCCATCCGCTTGGTGTCGATATTGCGCGGGAGTTTGGTCAGGTAACGCTGGAGTTCCTTCAGCGGGACCTGCCCCTCCTCGTTGCCGATCACCACGTCGTAGATCGGGGTGTCACCGATGAGCCGGGCGGTGCGCTTCTTCTCCTGGGCCAGCAGCGACCGCAGCCGTTGCGGCGCTCCCTCCCCCACGAAGACCACCCCGGGCAGACCGATCACCCGGTGCACGGCGTCGAGCTGGGTGGTGGCGGCGATACCGTTGCTGACCCGCCATTTGCCCTGCAGGTTGTCCAGCACCCACGCGGCGGCACCGGCCTGGCCCTCGGCTTTTCCGTAGACGGATTTCTGCACACGGCGGCCGAAGATGATGAAGGCGAACAGCAGACCGAGCAGCAGGCCCAAGGGCAGCAGGAACCACTGCACACCGAAGAGGAAGCCGATACCGAACAGCACCAGTGTGGTGACGACCACCGCGCCGATCATCAGCGGCAGCAGCAGCTTGTCCTCTTTGCGCTGCATCTGGAACGCCTGCCAGATCTGCTGACGACGTTCCTTCGACTGTGCTTTGCGCGCCGCTTTCGCCGCGGCCTTCGCCTCTTTGTCGGGCTTGCCTGCTGCCATGGCTCCCAGAATAATGCCCGGCCGCGACGCTCCGGCGACGGGACGGACTCCGGCCGCAGGCGGCGGCGCCCGGGGACCGGCACCGCACCGCCGGACGGTCCGGGCCGGGGGTTGCGCGGGCGAGGAGAATGCAGGGATGTCCACCGAGCTGGAGGCCGATCCTGCGGCCGGCGCACCGCGGTCGACGACGCGACGGCGGAGCGCCTGGCCGCAGCGCTGCGCTGCGCTGCGGTGTCCCGGGAGGAGCCCGAGCCGGGCCTCGTCGGCTCCGGCCCGGCAGCCGATGCGGAGTTCCGGCGCCTCGCCGAGCACCTGGAGCGGTCGTTTCCCCGGGTGCACGCCGAACTCGGACTCGAGCGCTTCGGGCACAGCCGGCTCTACACCTGGCGGGGCGGGGATCCGCGCCTCACCGAACAGGTGGTGCCCGGCGCCGCGGTGACCACCGGCCTCGTCCCCGGCGCCACCGACTCCCGCCACTACGACGATCTGGCCGCCACCCGCTGCAATTTCGCCCCGATCCGGATCACGGCCGCGGATCTGGAACGGATACACGGAAACGACGAGCGGCTGTCCCGGGTGAACTACGCTCGCCTCATCGACTTCAACCGGCGCCTGCTCACCGCGCTCGCCGAGCCGGAACAGGCCGGCTGAGGGGATTAACCTCCGCCTTCGCTACGGCCTCCGCCGACCATATGAACCAACTCCGAGGGAGGACCCGATGAGGTGGTACCTCCGCCTTCGCTACGGCCTCCGCCGTTCGCACGTACCGACTTCGAAGGAGGCCTTGTGACCAGCGACCAGGAAATACGAGTGGAGCGTGGGGAGTTCGAGCACGCCGGGCACCGGCTGAGCCGGCGTTCCTGGGTGCCCGCGAGGGCGGTGCGCGGGGTGATCGTCCTCGTGCACGGTGTGGCCGAGCATTCGGGTCGCTACGAGTACGTCGCACGGACCCTGGCGACCGCCGGGTTCGCGGTGTACGCGTTCGACCATGTGGGGCACGGGGAATCCGCCGACGCGGGCTCGCGCGCCAATATCGGGTCGATCGGCAACGCCGCCGACAATGTGGCGGCTCTCCTCGATCTGGCGCGCACGGAACACCCCGGCGTACCGGCGTTCGTGATCGGGCATTCCATGGGTGCCCTGATCACCCTGTACCTGGCGACCAGGGCGCCACTGGATGTGGCCGGGGTGGTGGTCTCGGCGCCGCCGTTGCTCATCGACGCCGGAAATCCGGCGCAGCGGCTGCTGGCCCCGGTGCTCACCCGGTTGGCACCGAATCTGGGTGTGCTGAAACTCGATTCGTCCCAGATCAGCCGTGACCCGGCGGTCGTGGCGGCCTACGACAGCGACGCGCTGGTGTTCCGCGGGAAACTGCCCGCCCGCACGGCGACCGAGATCCTCACGGCCGCCGGCGCCGTGCTCGACCGCCTGCCGGAGTTGCGGGTTCCGACGCTCGCGCTGCACGGAACCGGTGACGCCATCGCCGCCCCGGCGAGTACGGATCGGATCGAACAGCGCGCGGGCACCACCGATCTCACCGTCCGCCGCTACGACGGGCTCTACCACGAGATCTTCAACGAGCCCGAACGCGATCAGGTACTCGCCGATGTGGTCGCCTGGCTGGACGCGCGGGTCACCGGAGAGTGAGCGCCGGTGCGTCTACTCGTACTCCGCGAGGCAGGCGCTCTCGCCTTCGAGCACGCCCAACCGGAACGCGTCCAGCCGTAGATAGCCCTCGGGGACCACATCGCCGTTGACATCGCCGGCGGCCATGCCGTCGGCGAGCAGGCCCGAGACCGCCTCGTCCAGATCGCCCGCGGAGAGGCGCGGATTGCTGTTTTCCCTGCTCAGCGCCGTGGTGACCACACCCGACAGACAGGCGGTACGCAGCCCCGCCGTCTCGGCGCCGACCAGGGAGAGCTGTTTGTCGTTCTGGTAGGCGAGAGTGTAGCGGGAGACGAACACCACGAAGGCGTTGTAGTCGCCGGCGACAATGGCCGACAGCGGTTCCTCTTCGCCGCCCGTTTCGCCTGCGCGCTCGGCGAGCGCCTCGACATCCGTGCCGATCACATCGGTGACCGGGCAGTACGCGACGGGCGCGGTGGGGGTGGTATCGGAGCAGTGGGCCGGCACGCCGTCGTAGTCGTATTCGGGTGAACCGGTGACCGGCAGGATATCGGCGAGCGCGGCGGCCATATCCGCGAGGGAATCCTCGGTGACCTCCAGCTGCAGGTACTCCTCTCCGGGTTCCTCGAAGGTCACCGGGAGGCCGGACCGGCGCTCCTCGATCTCCTGCTCGTCGATCTGCGCACACGCCTCGGCGCCGTCCGTATAGCCCATCTGGACCGCCGTGACCCGCTCGAAGGCGCTGCCGTGCACATTGTCCGGGTCGTCGGGATCCCGGTCGCGGACCGCGACGGTGGCGCCCAGAACACCGTTGAGACCCTCGGTGGTGTTGAGCGTGAAATGCCGGGAATCGCCCTCGGCCACATGCCGCAGGAAGACGCCGGCCAGGCAATCGGCCTGCTGTTCGGTGACCAGCCCCGGGGAGTTCTCGGTCGCGATCCCGGCGGGTATCTGCAGGGCGTGCCCGTATTCGTGGGCGAGCACCATCACCACGGCCATGTCGCCGAACTGGTCGACCAGTTCCGGCAACAGTACGCCGCGGTCCCAGCCGATGGTCTCGTCCGTTCCGCAATAGGCGGCATTCACCAGTTCATGGGTGCTGACCGTGCAGAACTCGACCGAGTCGCGTTCGGGGGCAGTGGCATCCCAGGAGATGAGTTCCGATACCGGGCGGAATTCGCCCGGGAAGGTGGCCGGATAGTTCTCCGTCCAGAATTCCTCGATATCGGCGACCGCGTTGAGCGCGAGCCGGTCCATCTCGCCGCCGTCACCGTTTTCGGCCTGCCGGTCGGTGTCGGGTACGCCCTCCCGGGGACCGCTGGGCCCCGTGCTGGTCGTGGCCCCCGTGATCTGCCACGGGTTCTCGACATCGCGCTGTGTCGAATTGGCCTGCGAGCACGCCGACAGCGCCGAAACCGTCAATACCGCCGCCGCCACCGCGACGACCAGCCGTGACCACTGTGTCCTGGCCATTTCCGCCTCCCCGTTCCTGCCCGGACCCGCGGGCCGGTGCCGCCCGATCGCGATACCGCCGCGACCGCGCCGAGGAATATCGAATCACAAGGCGGGCAACGGCGTACAGCGCTGAAGTACAGTCGGCTCGTTCACTCTGCGGTATAGGAGTCGTCGGGGCGGCCGATAGCACCCGGTCCGGTCCTACACTGAACTCCATCCGTCCCGAGGAGGCCCGGTGTACATCGAGGAGTTCCGTTCGCCCGGCCCGTTGACGGCCGTGGCCGCCGAGGAACTGGCGTTCTGCCTACCGGGCGGTACCTCGCGGGTCACCGTCGCCGCCAACGACCGCTCGGTGAATCTGCCGGTGCTCCCCTGGTGCTGGTCCGACCTCGGGATCCGCAAGGGCACCCGGGTGACGATCACCGCGCAGGGCGGTTACCGCCCGGCCGATCCGGCGGACCGCCGAGCGCTGGAGGAACTCGTCACCCGGTTCCGGGCCCTGACCGCTCCGGACGTCGATCAGACGCCGAAGACCCGCTCCACCACAGCTCGGGCCCGGCGGGTGATCCGCAGGTAGTTGTCGAGGAACTCACCGCCGTCGTCGGTGGGCCAGCCCGCCACCCGGGCCACCGCCGACAGCATGGTGCCCGGGCCGGGCAACTGGTCGGAAGGTTTACCGCGCACCAGGACCAGCGCGTTGCGGGCCGCGGTCGCGGTGAGCCACGACTGACGCAGCAGGTCGGTGTCCATCGGGCTCAGCAGCTCCGCTTGTTCGATCACATCGAGCGATTCCAGCGTCGAGGTGTTGTGCAGGGCCGGGATCTCGTGCGCGTGCCGCAATTGCAGCAGTTGGACGGTCCATTCGATATCGGCGAGGCCACCGCGACCCAGTTTGGTGTGGGTGGCCGGGTCGGCGCCGCGGGGCAGCCGTTCGGAATCGACTCGGGCCTTGATACGGCGGATCTCGCGGACCGCATCGGCGGAGACCCCGCCCGCCGGATAGCGCACCCCGTCGATCGTATGCAGGAAACGCAGGCCCAGTCGCTGATCGCCGGCGACCTGGTGGGCGCGCAGCAGCGCCTGCACCTCCCACGGCTGCGCCCACTGACGGTAGTAGGCGTCGTAGGCGGCGAGGGTGCGCACGAGCGCGCCGCTGCGTCCCTCCGGCCGCAGGCCCGCATCGACCTGCAGCGGCGGATCGGTGCTGGGGGCGCCGAGCAGTTTCTGCAGCTGCTCGGCGATACCGTTGGCCCATTTCACGGCGACGTGCTCGTCCGCGCCGGGCCGTGGATCGCAGACGAACAGCACATCGGCATCGGAGCCGTAGCCGAGTTCCCGGCCGCCCAGCCGGCCCATCCCGATCACCGCGAAATCGGCGGGCGCGGGTGCGCCCCGTTCGGCGACACTCGCCCGGATCACCGCGCGCAACGATGCCTCGAGCACCGCCACCCACACCGCGGACAGGGCGGCACAGACCTGTGGCACGTCCAGCAGACCCAGCAGATCCGCCGACGCCACCCGGGCGAGTTCGTGCCGGCGCAGGGAACGGGCGGTGGCCACGGCCCGCCTGGGGTCGGTGTAGCGGTCGGCGGCGGTGAGGATGCCATTGGCCACCTCGACCGGCTGGGTGCGCAGCAGTAGCGGTCCGTGCGGACCGTCGGCGTACATGCGGATGGTCTCGGGGGCGTTGATCAGCAGATCCGGCAGATACGCCGAGGAACCCAGCACCATCATCAGCCGCTGCCCGACCGCGCCCTCGTCGCGCAGCACCCGCAGATACCAGTCCTGATCCACCAGCCCTTCCGACACCCGCCGATAGGCGAGCAGCCCGGCATCGGGGTCGGGAGTCTCACCGAGCCACTCCAGCAGGGTCGGCAGCAGTACCGCCTGGATCCGGCCCTTTCGCGAGACACCGCTGGTCAATGCGCGCAGATGGCTGAGCGCGTGCTCGGGCGAGGCGTACCCGAGCGCGGCGAGCTGCCGGACGGCGGCGTCCGGGCTCAGGCGCAGCGCGTCGGAGTCCAGCCGGGCCACCGATTCCAGCAGCGGCCGGTAGAAGAGTTTGGTGTGCAACCGGCGGATCCGGCCCGTCTGCCGCCGCAGCTCGGCCTGCAACACTCCCGCGGCATCACGTCTACCGTCGGGGCGGATATGCGCGGCGCGGGCCAGCCAGCGCATACCTTCCTCGTCGTCGGCGGCGGGCAGCGTATGGGTGCGTTTGAGCCGCTGCAACTGCAGCCGATGTTCGAGCAGACGCAGGAATTCGTAGGAGGCCGTGAGATTCGCGGCATCCTCGCGGCCCACGTATCCGCGCGCGGCGAGCGCCGCGAGGGCTTCCACGGTGCCCTGGACGTGGAGTTTCGGATCGACCCGGCCGTGCACGAGTTGCAGCAGCTGCACCGCGAACTCCACATCGCGCAGGCTGCCGCTGCCGAGTTTGAGTTCGCGCTCGCGCAGGTCGGCGGGCACCAGATCCTCCACCCGGCGCCGCATCGCCTGCACATCCGGGACGAAGTCCGGCCGCTCGGAGGCCGTCCACACCAGCGCGTCGGTGGCCGACCGGTACTGTTCGCCGAGTTCCAGATCGCCGGTCATCGGCCGGGCCTTGAGCAGCGCCTGGAACTCCCAGGTCCGCGCCCAGCGCTGGTAGTAGGCCAGATGGGAATCGAGCGTGCGCACCAGGGCGCCGGCCTTGCCCTCGGGCCGCAGCGCGGCGTCGACCTCGAAGAAGGCCGAGGAACCCACGGTCATCAGTTCGGCGGCCAGGCGGGTGGCGACGGCATCGGCGGGTTCGGCGACGAAGACGATATCGACATCGCTGACGTAGTTGAGTTCGCACGCGCCGCTCTTGCCCATGGCGATCACGGCCAGCCGCACCGGGCACGGCTCGTCCCGGCACACCCGGGCCACCGCCACCGCCAGCGCGGCGGTGAGCGCGGCGTCGGCGAGCGCGGTGAGCTGACGGCCCACCAGCTCGTAGGGGATCACCGGCTCGTCCTCGACGGTGGCGGCCAGATCGACGGCCGCCAGCAGCATGAGTTGATCGCGGTACCGCTTGCGCAGCGCCGCGACCACTTCCGGTCCGGATTCGGTGGCCCGGTACAGCATCGGCGCGGCATTGGGCCCGGACTCCGGTACGCCGCCGACGACCGCGAGCAGATCGGCGATCAGCTCGTCACGGTCGGGTAGCTCCTCCCGGCGCAACAGCACCCAGGCCCCCGGATCGGCCACCAGATGATCGCCCAGCGCGGTGGAGGAACCCAGCAGCGCGAACAGCCGGCCGCGCAGCGTCGTCTCGGCCCGGATCGCCGAATCCAGCTCGGCCCACTCGTTCCCGAGCGCCTCGGACAACCTGATCAGCGTGTTCAGCGCGAGGTCGGCATCCGGTGACCGCGACAGCGACCACAGCACCGGAATGCTCTCGATATTGTCCCAGCCGAGCGTTTTCAGCGAATCGGCGGCCGACGGGTCGAGCAATCCCAGGCGGCCGACGCCGGGGACGGCGGACCGGGCGGACGGTGGGCGGACCATGAGCTCAAGGTACCGACAACCGGGCTCGAAATGTGCCGGACCCCTCGGTCGCCGGGCGGATGAGGGGCGAGATCAGAGGCCGAGGTATTCGCGCAGCTCGAACGGCGTCACCTGGGCACGGTAATCCGACCATTCCCGACGCTTGTTGCGCAGGAAGAAATCGAATACGTGCTCACCGAGCGTTTCGGCGACCAGCTCCGAGCGCTCCATCGCGTGCAGTGCCTCGTCCAGTGTGCCGGGCAGTTCCTTGAACCCCATGGCACGCCGTTCGGCGGCGGTGAGCGACCAGACGTCGTCCTCGGCCTCCGGCGGCAGCGTGTAGCCCTTCTCGACACCGCGCAGGCCGGCCGCGAGCAGGACCGCGAAGGTCAGGTACGGGTTGCAGGCGGAATCGGGGCTGCGGATCTCGACGCGCCGCGACGACGACTTGTTCGGGGTGTACATGGGCACCCGGACCAGCGCCGACCGGTTGGACCGGCCCCACGAGGCCGCGGTCGGCGCCTCGCCGCCGTGGATGAGCCGCTTGTAGGAGTTCACCCACTGGTTGGTGATGGCGCTGATCTCGTGCGCGTGTTCGAGGATGCCCGCGATGAAGGCGCGCGCCGTCGCGGACAGGTTGTCCGGGTCGTCCGGATCGGAGAACGCGTTCGCCTCGCCCTCGAACAGGCTCATATGCGTGTGCATGGCCGAGCCCGGGTACCGGGCGAACGGTTTGGGCATGAACGTGGCGCGCACGCCCTCGTCGATGGCCACTTCCTTGATCAGATAGCGGAAGGTCATCACATTGTCGGCCATGGACAGGGCGTCGGCGTAGCGCAGGTCGATCTCCTGCTGGCCGGGCGCGCCCTCGTGATGGCTGAACTCCACCGAGATACCCATGGATTCGAGCGCGTCGATGGCGTGGCGCCGGAAGTTCGGCGCGGAATCGTGGACCGCCTGGTCGAAGAAGCCGCCGCTGTCGGCGGGGATCGGGTCGACGCCGTCGGGCTGGTTCTTCAGCAGGAAGAACTCGATCTCCGGATGCACATAGCAGCTGAAGCCGACATCCCCCGCCTTGTTGAGCTGACGCCGCAGCACATGGCGCGGATCGGCCCACGACGGCGACCCGTCGGGCATGGTGATATCGCAGAACATCCGGGCGGAATGCTGGTGGCCTTTGCTGGAGGACCACGGCAGCACCTGGAAGGTCGACGGATCGGGCCGGGCCACCATATCGGCCTCGGAGATCCGGGCGAACCCTTCGATCGCCGATCCGTCGAATCCGATGCCCTCTTCGAAAGCTCCCTCGAGCTCGGCGGGCGCGATGGCGACGGACTTGAGATAGCCCAGTACGTCGGTGAACCAGAGACGTACGAAGCGGATGTCCCGCTCTTCGAGCGTCCGCAGCACGAATTCCTTCTGGCGATCCATGACCGCGAGAGTAGGCACCCGGCGTTAAATCCGTGTTACATGACGCGCTGCGCTGTGTGTCGGATCAACAGCGTAGGCCCTCGGCGGGGGGCTCGAGGTCCACCAGGTAGCGCACAACCGCATCGTCCACGCAGGTGGCGCCGCCGTTGAAGACCACCGTATGGCTGTCGCCCTCGTGAGTGATCAGTGCCGCACCGAGCTGGTGGGCCAGGTCGACGCCCGCCTGGTATGGCGTGGCCGGATCGCCGGTGGTGGACACCACCACCAGCCGGGGCAGCCCCTCGACGGAGATATCGTGCGGCCGGCTGGTGTTCGGCACCGGCCACTGCGCGCACAGTTCCAGCGGCGCCGCTCCGGTGCCACGGCCGTCGTCCAGGAACGGGGCGGCCCGGCGATATTCGGTGTCCTGCCGGCCGGCGACCGCGCGATCGGTGACCCGCGGGTCGTCCACACAGCGGATCGCGTCGAAGGCGTCGGTGAGATTGCTGTAGGTGCCGTCGTCGCGGCGGCCGTTGTACATATCGGCGAGCTGTAGCAGCGTATCGCCGCGGCCCTGGGACAACTCGGTGAGCCCGATGGTGAGCACCGGCCAGAAATCCTCGCCGTACAGGGTCTGCTGCACACCGGTGATCGCATCGTCGTAGCCGAGGCCGCGGGGGTCGGTGGTGGCGGCGGGCGCGTTCCACAGCGGATCCACCAGGGCCCGGAACCGCGGCACCGCCTGCGCCGGATCGGTACCGAGCGGGCAGTCCGGTGATTGGACGCAGTCCGCGGCATACGCGTCGAAAGCCTTCTGGAAACCCGCTGCCTGGCGTAGCGATTCGGCGACCGGGTCCTGCGCGGGATCGATGGCGCCGTCGAGGACCATGGCACGGACATTGCCCGGGAACTTCTCCGCGTACGCGGTCCCCAGCCGGGTGCCGTAGGAATAACCGAGATAGGTCAGCTTCCGATCACCCAGCACCGCCCGCATGATGTCCATATCCTGGACCACCTCGCGGGTGCCGACATGGGCGAGGAATTCCGTACCGGTGCGGGTCACGCAGCGGTCGGCGTATTCCCGGTTCTCGGTCTCGGCCGCGGCGATCCCCTCCGGCGTGTTGGGCTCCGGGAGTTCGGCCCGCTCGGCATCGGCTTCCTGCGGGGTCAGGCAGTCGACCGCGGGCGTGGAGGCGCCGACCCCGCGCGGATCGAACCCCACCCGGTCGAACCGATCGGCCAGCTCGGTCCCGCCGGCCAGCATCACCGTGGACAGCCCGGACATACCCGGACCGCCGGGGTTGATCAGCAGCGAACCGATCTTGTCGCCGGTCGCGCGCATCCGGGACACCGCGAGCTGCGCGGTCGGGCCATCCGGGTCGCCGTAGTCGACGGGGACCTCGATCCGTGCGCACTGCGCCGCCGGGGGCAGCGCTTCGCCCGGGTCGGTGTAGCCGGCACACGGCTCCCAGGCCGGGGTCTGGCCGTAGAAACGACTCAGCTCGGCGGGGACCGGCGCGGGCGGGTCCGGTTGCTCCCGGCCCTCGTCCGCGCATCCCGCGACCAGCACTGTCGCTACAGCCAGCACTGCCAGCACACCCGCCGGCACTCCACACCCGCTCCGCACTGCCGCCATGCTAGCCGGGTCGGGCCCGGACCCGGGGATGTGACCAACCGCACCTGGTCGCGGGCTTAAGTCGGGCTCGGCCGCGGGTGCACACTGGAGGGCGTCAACCAGACCCGGGGACCCGGTCAGGGCCTCGAGGAGACGAAAGGGACGATGATGTCCGAATTATCAGGCATGCCCGATTCCACATCGGAATCACCCGCCTACGGTGCCGCCGCGGCGGCGAAACCGGCCCGGCGGCCCACCCGCGTTCAGCATCTGCAACAGATGAAGGCGACCGGTGAACGCTGGGCGATGCTCACCGCCTACGACTACTCCAGCGCCCGGCTCTTCGACGAGGCCGGCATCCCCGTACTGCTGATCGGTGATTCGGCCGCCAATGTGGTGTACGGATACGAGACCACCGTGCCCATCACCACCGACGAGCTGATCCCGCTGGTCCGCGGCGTGGTGCGCGGCGCCCCGCACGCCTTGGTGGTGGCCGACCTGCCGTTCGGTACCTACGAGGGCTCCCCTGAGCAGGCCCTCGCCACGGCCACCCGGTTCATGAAGGAGGGGGGCGCGCACGCGGTGAAACTGGAGGGCGGTGAACGCGTCGCCGACCAGATCAGGAAGCTCGCCGCCGCCGGTATCCCGGTGATGGCGCATATCGGCTTCACTCCGCAGAGCGTCAACACCCTGGGCGGCTATCGCGTCCAGGGCCGCGGCGAGGGCGCCGAGGGATTGCTCGCCGACGCCATCGCGGTTCAGGCCGCGGGCGCGTTCTCGGTGGTGATGGAAATGGTCCCGGCCGAGGTGGCGGGTCAGGTCACCGGCAAGCTCACCATCCCGACCGTCGGTATCGGCGCCGGCGCGGACTGCGACGCCCAGGTGCTGGTCTGGCAGGACATGGCCGGGTTCACCAGTGGAAAGACCGCGAAGTTCGTGAAACGGTTCGCCGCCGTCGGCGACGAACTGCGCGGGGCGGCCGCCGCCTATGCCGAGGAGGTACGCCGCGGCACGTTCCCGGGTCCGGAACACAGTTTCTGACCCCGACCCGGGCTCGTGACGGCTCCCCACTCCGGCGCGGGATGGCAAACTCGGTGTCGACGGTTTCGACTCTCGAGTTCTGAGGTACTGATGCGGCGACGCGGTTGGACAACACGGGGTGCCCTCACGGTGGCGGGAGTGTGCGGGGCAATACTGCTCACCGCGTGCGGCGGTGTGCAGACGGGTTCGCAGGACACTTCTCCGGCCGCCTCGTCCGCTTCCGCCACCACCTCGGCGACCATGAGCAGCGCCGCCCCCGCCACCCCGCTCGAGGTCTCCGACAAGGCGGCCCAGAACCTGTGCGACATGATGCGCCCCGAGCTGTCCAACTGGCGCGTCCAGGGCCCGACGCTGGGCCGGATCGGCCTCAACGCCATGGTTCACGAATGGGCGCTCACCAACGGCGGGATCAACGCCCAGGTCCTGGCCGACAAGGCCGTGGTGGACCGGGTGACCGTCAAGGCCTGCCCCGATGTGCACGACGAGGCCGTGCAGGCGCTCGAACTCCCCGACCTGGCCTCCGGCCTGGCGTTCTGATGCGCCCGCCGTACCCGCCGATCGAACCCTACGAACGAGGCATGCTCGAGGTCGGCGACGGCCAGGAGGTGTACTGGGAGACCAGCGGTAACCCGGACGGGAAACCCGCGGTGTTCCTGCACGGCGGTCCGGGCGGCGGCACCATCCCGCACAACCGCCGGTTCTTCGACCCGGACCGCTACCGGATCGTGCTGTTCGATCAGCGCGGCTGCGGCCACTCGACCCCGCATATCGCCGACGGGGCCGATCTCTCGGTCAACACCACCGCCCATCTCATCGCCGATATCGAAGCGCTGCGCACCGCACTCGGTATCGAGCGGTGGCTGGTCTTCGGTGGTTCCTGGGGTTCGACCCTGGCGCTCGCCTACGCGCAGCGATATCCGCAGCGGGTCACCGAACTGGTGCTGCGGGGGATATTCCTGCTGCGCCGCAAGGAAATCGACTGGTACTACAACGGCAGCGCCGGCTACGTCTACCCGGACGAGTGGGCGAAATTCCTCGCCCCGGTTCCGGCGGCCGAACGCGGCGGCGACCTGGTGGAGGCCTACCACCGGTTGTTCACTTCCGCGGATCCGGAGGTCGTCACCGCGGCGGCCCACGCGTGGACCGCCTGGGAGAGCGCCACCAGTACGCTGCGCCCCGACCCCGAGCGGATGGCCGAGACCTCCGATACCCGGTTCGCCCTCGCCTTCGCCCGGATCGAGAACCACTACTTCCGGCACGGCGGCTTCCTCGACGAGGCCCAGCTGCTACGCGATATCGGCGCGATCACCCATATTCCCGCGGTCATCGTGCAGGGCCGCCACGATATCGTCTGCCCCGCGGTCAGCGCGTGGGATCTGCACCGCGCGTGGCCGGGGTCGCGCCTGCACATCGTCGACGACGCCGCGCATTCCGCCGCCGAACCCGGCATCACCCATCATCTGGTCGAGGCGACCGATACCTTCGCGACGGTGGAACCCCATGGCTGACGAACAGATCGCGGCGGCCGACGCCCTTACCGACGCGCTACGCGCCGATATCGAACGCCTGCTCACCGCCGAACCGGAGGTGCGGGCCGACGCCGACGATTCGGTCCATCAGATGCGGGTCGCGACCCGCCGGTTGCGCAGTGTGCTGCGCTCCTACAAGAAGTTGCTCGAGCCGGACGCCGACAGCCGGATGCGCACCGAACTCGCCTGGCTGGCCGGGCTGCTGGGAGTGGCGCGCGACGCGGAGGTCCGCGCCGAACGTTTCACCACGCTGCTCGACCGGTACGCCGATCCCGGGTCGGCCGCCCTCGCCCCCACCCGCGACCGTCTGGTCCGCGCCGAACGCGACCGGTACGCCGCCGCGCACGGCGAGGTCCTGACGGCACTGGACAGCGACCGCTACCGCGCCATGCGGCGGGAGCTGAAGAAATGGCGCGACGCTCCGCCGTTGCGCGAATCGGTGGACGAGGTACCGGCCGGCGAAATGTTCGAGACGGTACTGCGCAAGGACCGGAAACGGGTGCGGGGCCTGGTGCGGTCCGAGCCGACCGTGGCACCCGCCGATCGGGTCGAACTGCTGCACGATATCCGTAAGAGTGCCAAGCGTTTACGGTATTCCTGCGAAGCCGCCACCGCGGTCCTCGGCGATACCGCCGCGGACCTGGGCAAACGCGCCAAACACCTGCAGACCGTGCTGGGCGATCACCGGGACGCGGTCGAATCCTACGATGCGCTGCGCGCCCGCGCCGCCGAAGCCCGTGCCGCGGGCGAGGACACCGCCCTGTTCGAGACACTGGCCGATGCCGAGGACACCGCGGCCGGTCGCCACCTGGCGCAGTATCCCGCGGCGGCCGCCGCCATCGACACGGCCTGAGAGTCCCGGTTCCGAAAGCCGAGCGGCAGAGCAGGTTTCGAGAGCGAGGCACAGCGCCCCGGCCGGAAACGAGCCGGGCCGGTACCGGGTTGCCCCGGTACCGGCCCGACAGTACGGAAATCCGTACGGACTATTGCAACGCCAGCATCGAGCCGCTCAGTTCGTGCAGCGGACCGAATACCGTGAAAGTCACCCGGCCGTTCGGGTAGGTGGAGGAAACGGCCGCGGCCGCGTCCAGCGCCTGACCGAACGACGGAGCGGACGGATGCGGAACACCCGCCACCATCTGCCCGATATTGTTCTGATCCACCCAGCGGGTATCCGCCGGGCTGAGGTCCACCTGCACTCCACCGGGCAGCGGTGTCACCGCGACGGCACCGGCGGAGCCGGCGCCTACGGTAGCGAGAACAGATGCGGCCCCGGCCATCAAAGCTCCGGTTGCCAAGGTACGTGCTACCCGCATATGTGTTGTGACCTGTCTTCCGATAGGTATGAATCGGCTCGTTCCGCGAACTCCAGGGCACCGGGCGAGCCTGCCGACCCCGCATACTTTATGACGGCGATCACCATTTATGCCAGTTCTGCACGAATCCCGCCGGAAAAGATCGTGCCCACCTGGCAACTGATACTGTGGCGAACCGTAAGCATCCGACTACATCCGAGCTGGAGTTTCCTCACGTATGTCCACTCTCATCTATGACTATCTGCTCCCCCTCGTCGGTCCGCAGCAGGCTGCCTCCCTCGCGCAGATGTTCGTGATCGGTCCCTCGGCCTGAGTAGCCGCTGGATGAACGTCGTCCCCCGCCGGGCGGGGGGCGGTGTCCATCTCGCGGAGTTACCATCCGGCCGTGTACAGACCTCTCCCCTTGCTCGCCGCCGTCCTCGTCGCGGTCCTGCCCACCGTCGCCGCCTGCCGGAGCGACGGCACCGATCCGGCCCCCGCGGCATCGGCGACGACAGCCGCCGCGACTCCTGATACCGCCCAGATCGACCAGGTCAAGGCCGGTTCCTTCGTGATCGGCTTCCGCGGCGCCTTCCCCGGCCTGGCCGAAGGCAGCGACGATGCGGCGATCACCGGGATCTACACCGAAACCTGCGCCGAGATCCGGGCCGGCGAACCGGAGGACGAGGTGGTCTCCGCGGTGTCCGACCGGCTCGCGGCCGGCGGCACCGACGCGACCGACGCCGAAACCCGGGCCGTCTACGAGATGGTCGCCGTCATGTGCTCGAACGGGTAGCCGCACGCCGATCCGCGGACCGGTGAATTCGTAGTCGTGCCGCATCGTGGAATTCACGGGAAAAGGATGAGTGGCACGAATCCGGGCGGCCCGGGCGAAACGGTGGTTTTTCCGATCAACGCCCGCGGGCGGCGTCCGCACCGAAGAATTCGGTCGCATATCGCGCGGCCCATTGTGTGAAGGTCGTCGCCGGGCGACCGATTATTTCTTCGACCACCCGGTTCGGCGGCAATGTGTGCCCGTCCAGCCCGATGAGGACATTCTCGACATACCATTGCGCGGTGTCGCCCATTGCCGGGCGCAGCGCCCGCACGGTCTCCGCGGGGGTGACGCGCAGGAAATCGATCGTCCGGCCCAGCGCGGCGGCGATCTCCCGCACCAGTTCGGCCCGGCTCAGTTTCTCCGGACCGGTCAGCGCGTACGCCCGGCCCCGATGGCCGTCCGCGGTCAGGGCGACCGCCGCGACCGCCGCGATATCGTCCATCGCGATCGGCGTACTGCCGGCCCCGGGATCGGGTTCGCGCACCGCGCCGGTCTCCTGGATCTGCTGCGCCCACATCCCCGTGTTCTCCATGAAATCCCCGGGCCACAGATGGGTCCAGGCGATCCCGCTCGCTTCGACCGCCGTCGCGATCGCACCCCACCAGCTGTCCGGTTCGCCGGATAGATCGACGATATGGCGTACCCCGGCCGCGCGGGCGACTTCGACCACCTCGTCCACGCCGTCCGGGATCGACGCCAGATACATGCGATCCACCCCATCGAACGCGGCGGGCAGCGTTTCGGGTCGGCGCAGGTATCCGCGAACCGCTTCGACGCCGGCCGGCAGCGCGGCCTTCGCCGGGTCGACGGTGAGCGCGCGGATATCGGTCGCACCCCGGACCAGCAGCTGATCGACGACCTTGCGGCCGATGTTCCCGGTGGCACCGGTGACCAGAATCGCCATACTCATCTCCTCCCTGTGCCTGCGGCAGTCACCGCCCCGGCGGTCGCCGAGGCGAGCTCAGCGGTGGAACTTCGAGAAATCGCCCTGCCACAGCACGCTGCCCGCGGTCACCACCGCCGGATTCAGCTGCGCCTTGGTCACTTTGTACGCATGTTTCACCGTCTGGCGGCTGCCGGGCGGGATCAAGCCCTGCACGCCGTCACCGAACCCTTCCGACGGTGACTTGACGTGGGGAGCCGGGGTGCCCGCGGCGCCGTACACCACGGTCGGCGTCGTCCAGTTCTTGCCGTTCCACACATCATCGGTGATGTTCTCGATCTGCAGGGTGATCACGGTCACCGGCCCCTGCTGCGAGTTCACCTCCTCCACCGACACGATGAACGCCGCCAAACCGGACTGACCGACCGCGGTTTCGGCCGGGTCGTACAGCCCACGTGTTTTCGTTGCGGGGGGCACGCTCGCCGCCGAGGTCTCCTCGCTGGCGACAACCGTCATGGGCTGGGCCTGGCCGGTCGGTGCGTCATCGGCGGCGCAGGCCGACAGTGCGCACACGGCGGCCCCGACTGCGACGGCGGCGAATTGTCTGGCTCTCATCGTGATTCCCTGGTGACGGCACGGGGCACTCGGTGGCCCCCGCTGTGAAACAAAGATCGTACGCCCGGTTCCCCCTTCGTCCAGTTCCCCGCTGCCACCGTCGGGAACGTCCGCGAGAATCCGGCACGCGCTGCCGGGACGAGGTGGACGGAGTGCGGATGAGCCGGCCAGTAAGCCGGATCCTGTCCCCGGTTCGCACCGGGGGGCGGCCATCCATCTGGGCACACCGTCGCCGGGTACCTCGAGCGGTCCACCCGCAGGCTCGGGCGAGCAGCCCTCGAACACCTGCGCAACCGCACCGCGAGGTGCGATCTTCGACCTTGCTCCGGGCGGGGTTTACCGAGCCGCCCCGGTCACCCGGGGCGCTGGTGCGCTCTTACCGCACCGTTTCACCCTTACCGCACGGCCCTCGCGAGCCGTGGGCGGTCTGTTTTCTGTGGCACTGTCCCGCGGGTCACCCCGGGTTGCCGTTAGCAACCGCCCTGCTCTGTGGAGTCCGGACTTTCCTCGGCGCCGAGCGTGACACCACTGGGGTGTCCGTTCCCGGCGCCGCGACCGCCCGGCCGACTCATCCGCCGCATCAGGATACTCGGTGGCACCCATCCGCCCACCCCCGGTCGCCGCGCGCTCCTGCCAAGGCTGGATGACTCATCCGGACCGATGACTCGGTACGGTCGATGATCATGGAGCGTGTCGAGGTCGGCTTCCCGTCGGGAGGTCAGAAATGTGCCGGCTGGTTGTACCTACCGGCCGGCCCACCCAAACCACGCCCCATCGTCGTGATGGGGCACGGGTTGGGGGCCAACCGGGAAATGGGACTGGATCGGTTCGCGCGGCGGTTCGCCGCGGCGGGAATGGGGGTGCTGGTCTTCGACTACCGGCATTTCGGGGGCAGCGACGGCGACCCCCGTCAGGTGGTGAATCTCGCCCGGCAGCGCGAGGATTGGATCGCCGCGGTGGCCTACGCCCGGACGCTGCGCGGTTTCGATGCCACCCGCATCGCGCTGTGGGGCACCTCGCTGGGCGGCGGGCACGCCCTGGCCGTCGCCCCGGACGACGCCTATATCGCGGCGGTGGTGGCGCAGGTCCCGTTCGTCAGCGGATTCTCCTCGGCACTGGCGAAGGGGCTGCTGAGTTTCGTGAAGGTGGGTTTTCTGGCGGCGTCGGACATGGTGTTCGGCACGATCTTGCGCAAACCGGTACAGATCCGGCTGGCCGGACGTAAACGCGCCACCGCGATGATGACCGGTTCGGATGTACCCGCCGGATTCGGCCGGTTGGCCGAGGAGAGCGCGAACTACCGGCCCAAGATCGCGGCCCGCGTGGCCTTCTCGATCCTGTTCGACCGTCCCGCCCGGCATGTGAAGGAATTGAAGATGCCGGTGCTGTACGCACTGTGCGACAACGATTCGATCACCCCCGTGAAACCCGCGCTGCGGGCCGCCGAGAAGACCAAGCACGCGGTGGTGAAGCGGTATCCCGCAGGTCATTTCGATCTGTACTTCGACGAACTCTTCGAACAGACCGTCTACGACCAGACCGAGTTCTTGATCTCGGTGCTGCGTCCCTGACCGCCGGTACGGGATAGAACTGCGCCCATCCGGTCCCGCGCGAATGTGCCCGGGCCGGCGCTACGACCGCCGGCCCGGGCACACCTGCTACTTCACCAGTGAGAGATTGAACGGGTACTTGTACTCACGGCCGTTGTTGGCCGCGATCCCGGCCAGCACCGAGAACACGATGCCCGCGATCCAGACGATCGGGAACAACAGCAACCCGATCAGCACGATCATCAGCACCGCGGACACCACGTAGGCGATCGCCAAGACGATCTGGAAGTTCAACGCGTCCACGGCGTGCCGGCGCACGAACTCGTCGCGGTCCTTGTACATCACCCAGACGATGAGCGGGGCGACGAAGCCCAGCACGATACCGCCGAAATGGGCCAGTGCGGCCCAGAGCTTGGCATCGGCCGGCGAGACCGGCGCCTGGTTCGGTGCCCCGTAGGGCTGCTGACCGGGGCCGTAGGCCGGTTGGGCGCCGGCCGGGGGCTGCGCGGGATAGGGTTTGCCCGTCGTCGGATCGTACGGGGACTGAGGAGTGGTCATCACATTCCAAACTGCCTGGTGAGTGGGGCGTTACGAGAATAGATGGCCCACTACCCATTTGGGGAGTGCAGAAAACCGACACCTAGGTGAATAAACGGACAGGACAGCGAAGTTCGCCCCGCCGGCCCGCACCCGCTGGGCCGTACGTCTGCTATCCGGACGCGCTCGCCGGCCTCTTCCGTACCGATGCACAGCGGCCCGGTCGGTCGGCCCCGGCACCTCCGCCGTGATACCTCCGATCCGGCCGCGCGGACCGGCACCATACGGCCCGACGGGGCGCTGCCGAACCTGTCACGCGGACGGCGACCGGTGCCGCAACCGCTCCAGGAGTGCGGCGAGCAGGGCGACACGTTCCGGCATGGCATTCACATCGACATATTCGTCGCGGGCGTGCGGATGACCACCTATCGCGCCGAGCCCGTCCAGCGTGGGGACACCGATCGCGGCCGTGAAGTTGCCGTCCGAGGCGCCGCCGGACCGCACAGCACGCAACGGGGCCATACCGAGCTCCCGTGCCGCCGCCTCGGCTTCGCGGTACAGCCCGCGGGCACTGGACTCCTCGAACGGCAGCCTGGCGATACCGCCGGTGACCGTCACCGTCGCTCCCGGCAGCCGCGGGGCGAGCGCGAACATCGCCCGGTCCACCTGTTCCAGATCCGCCACCGACCACGATCGCGCGTCCACCGAGCACTCCGCGGAGTCCGGGACGGTGTTCACCGTGGTGCCCCCGGAGAGGACCGCCGGCACCACCGAGGTGTCCTCGGAAGCCAGGCCGGCGATCGCGAGGATCTGATGTGCCAGTTCGATGCCCGCGTTCACCCCCAGCTCCGGCTCCAGTCCGGCGTGGGCCGCCCGGCCGGTGACCGCGACGCGATAGGCGGCCAGGCCCTTGCGCCCGATCTTCACCGCACCACCGTCCGCGCCGGGCTCACACACCAGGACCGCCCCGGCCTTCCGTGCCTGCTCCTCGATCAACTGCCGCGAGGACACCGAACCGACCTCCTCGTCACTGGTCAGCAGGACGCTCACATGCGACGCGTCCGCGAGGAGCTCGATCGCGGCCAGCGCCTGCACGATTCCGCCCTTCATATCGAAGGTGCCGGGACCGGTGGCGATCCCGTCGGTGATCTCGAACGGCCGGTCGGCGGTGGTACCCACCGGCCACACGGTGTCGAAATGTCCCAGTATCAGCGCTCCGGGGTCGGGTGCTTCCGCCAGGACGTGCACGTTCTCACCGACGCGTTCCGATCGCACGGGGCGTTCGAGTGCCTCCGACAGCCACGGCCCGATCAACGCGGCACAGCGCTCCAGGCCCCGCGGATCGTTCGACGGGGATTCGCAGTCCACCAGCAGACGGAACCGGTCCAGCATGGCGGGGAGTTTTCCCGCGGCGGCATCCAGTAGCTCGTCGGCGTTACGCATCCGCTGATCCTCCTACGATCCCTGCGGTCGCGACCTCCGCGACACGAGACGGCCCCGGATCACGTCCGGCCGTGCCCCGGACCAGCGGCTACGCCCGGCCCTCCACCACCAGGTAGCGGTCCCAGATCTGCGCCTTCCGATAGGGGCCGGCACCGTCGGCGTCGTACTGGGATTCGTCGAAGCTCACCCAGTAGACCAGTTCGCCGGGACGGGCACTCGACAGTGTCACCGGTTCCGGGGGCGCCGGCGCGTAGTCGACAGTTCCGTAGAATTCGTCGCGCCAGGGGCCGTCCCACCCGGGGTCCTTGATCACCTTGACGCGGGTGCCCGCCGCGAGGGTGTCGCCGGGCCGGTTGTCTTCCCTGCTCATCTGTTCGGCTCCGTTCGATCCTTGAACTTGAAATCCGCGGACTTGCGGGTAATGCGGTTGTACACGTAGTGGATCTCGAAGCCCCGCTCCGCGTCCTTCATGCTCATCTTCACCCATCCCTCGGTGGCCGGCCATCGCGAATCCCGGAGCGTGACACTGGTCAGTTCGGTGCCGTATTCCGCATTCTCCTGAGTCATGCTCATGAACGCGGCCTCCTCCCGGCTGCCGGGGCGGGTCCGCCCGGTGGACTTCGCCGGATCGGGTCTCCGATGCCCGACCGGCCGGGTGAACACCAACCGGGTCCGACCGTTGATCCGCATCGTGATGACGCCGCGCTCGACGTTACGGAAGGTGTCGCTCGCGTTGTACACCCCACCACTCGCACCGCGTGTCTGCCGGAAGCCGATCAGACCGATGGACCGGGCCGCCGCCTCGAGACGGTCCCGGGCCACGATCATCACGCCCGTGGACTGCATCGGATACGCCCCCTCGAGCTTCGCTCCCGGTAATGCGATCACTCTATTTCCGGATACCCGGCAGGCACACCGAAAACCGGTATATCGCCGCACGGCGGCGCTACCATACACGCAAGTTCCCAGTATATCCGTTGCCGCACAGCGCTGTTCCCCGCACCATCGAGGAATGCGGAGACGACGGATCGGACCGGAGGACTGGCGCGTTGCACGCCTGGTCCGATTGGACGCACTGGCCGGATCGGCACCCGGAACCTTTTCCACCAGCCATGCGGAGGCGCTCACCTGGGACGAACCGCGCTGGCGGGAGTGGACCGCCCGGCGGGATCCGTTCTTCGTGGCCGGATCCGACGCGCAACCGGCGGGTTCGGCGGGGGTGATCGTCGCCCCCGACGGTCCCGAACTGGTGTCGATGTGGACCGCGCCGCGGGCACGCCGGACCGGAGTATCGGACCGGCTGGTCCGCGCCGTGGTCGAATGGGCGGCACAAGGCGGTCACCCGAGCCTGCGATTGTGGGTGCTGGACGCGAACCGGCCGGCCGAACAGCTGTATCTGCGCACCGGGTTCACTCCCACAGGGGCGAGCAGACCGTGCGCCGAGGACGACCCCCGCCTGGAGAACGAGATGATCCTGCCGCTGCCGGAGAGTTGAAAGGTGCGCCGCTTTTCCCGCTTTTGTCCCGCATCTCCGGCTATATACTGCGGGTCGTGACGTATCTGCGGATCAAGGAAGCCGCCGGGCTGCTCGGGGTCAGCGATGACACCGTGCGGCGCTGGATAGATCAGGGGCGGCTCCCCTCGATCCGGCTGGAGAACGGCCGCCAGGGTGTGCGGGGCCGGGATCTGGCCGAATTCGCGCGGCAGCACGCCGAGGCGCCCGAACCCGGGGTGACCGTGGCGGCCTCGGCCCGCAACCGGATGCGCGGCATCGTGACCCGGGTGGTCACCGATACCGTGATGGCGCAGGTGGAGATGCAGGCCGGGCCGTTCCGGCTGGTCTCCCTGCTGAGCCGGGAGTCGGTGGACGAACTCGGTATCGAGGTGGGCAGTGTGACGGTCGCGTCGGTCAAGTCGACGCATGTGGTGGTCGAGATCCCGGAGAGTTGACGATGACGACGACAGTAGGGCGCGTGGTGCGCCGGCTGGCCCCGGTGGCCGCACTGATGACCGTGCTGGCGGGCTGCGCCGGCCAGGACTCCGGGGACGGCTCCGGCGGTTCGAGTGACGGGATCACCGGAACCGTCACCGTTTTCGCGGCGGCCTCGCTCACCGAAACCTTCACCACCCTGGGCGAACAGTTCGAACAGGCCCATCCCGGGGTCGATGTGGTGTTCGGCTTCGGCGGCAGTTCGGCGCTGGCCGAGCAGATCGGGCAGGGCGCACCGGCCGATGTGTTCGCCTCCGCCGCGCCGCGCAATATGGAGCAGGTGATCGAATCGGGCGATATCACCGCCGGGCCGGTCACCTTCGTCAGCAACCGGCTCGAGATAGCGGTGCCCCCCGGCAATCCGGGCAGTATCAGCGGGCTCGCCGATTTCGGCCGTCCCGAACCGCGGATCGCGCTGTGTGCCGAACAGGTGCCCTGCGGTGCGGCCGCCGACAAGGTTTTCGCCGCGGCCGGTGTCACCCCGCGACCCGATACCCGCGAACCCGATGTGAAAGCCGTCCTGACCAAGGTGACGCTGGGTGAGGTCGACGCCGCGCTGGTGTACCGGACCGATATCCGGGCCGCGTGCGACGAGGTCACCGGGATCGAGTTCCCGGAGTCGGAGAAGGCGATCAACGACTATCCGATCGCGCCGGTGGCGCAGGCGCCCAACCCGGCCGCCGCCGCGGCGTTCGTCGAATTCGTCCTGTCACCGCAGGCGCGGACGGTCTTCACCACCGCCGGTTTCGATACCCCGTGAGCGCCGGCCCGGTGCGGCGCCGGGCGACGGCACTGCGCCGGCGCCGGGCGGTCCGGGGCCGGCGGCCGATCGTCCTGGTCGCGCCCGCGCTGCTGGGGCTGGTGTTCCTGATCGTTCCGCTGGCCGGGCTGCTGGTCCGGGCACCGTGGCGGGATCTGCCCGAGCGGTTGGTCTCCGCGGAAGTGGGACAGGCGCTGCGTCTCTCGCTGGTGTGCGCGAGCCTGGCCACCGTGCTGTGCCTGGTGGTGGGTATCCCGCTGGCCTGGCTGCTGGCCCGCGGTGATCTGCCCGGCCGCGGACTGGTGCGAGCGCTGGTCACCGTCCCCCTGGTACTGCCACCGGTGGTCGGCGGGGTGGCGCTGCTGCTGGTACTCGGCCGCCGCGGGCTCGTCGGCCGGTACCTCTACGACTGGTTCGGGGTGGCGCTGCCCTTCACCACCGCGGCGGTGGTGGTGGCGGAGGCGTTCGTGGCGATGCCGTTCCTGGTGATCTCGGTGGAGGGCGCGCTGCGCGGGGCCGATCCACGCTACGAGGAGGCCGCGGCGACGCTCGGCGCCTCCCGCTGGCTGACCTTCCGCCGCGTGACGCTGCCCTCGATCCTGCCCGGTGCCGTGGCCGGGACGGTGCTCTGCTGGGCGCGGGCGCTGGGCGAATTCGGCGCCACCATCACGTTCGCCGGTAATTTCCCGGGCAAGACCACCACCATGCCGCTGGCGGTGTACCTGGCGCTGGAAACCGACCCGGCCGCGGCGATCGTACTCAGTCTGGTGCTGCTGCTGGTCTCGGTGGTGGTGCTCGCCGCGCTCCGGGAACGCTGGCTGCGGGGCGTGCTGTGACGCTGACGGCCGAACTGCGGGTGACCCGCGGTGATTTCGCACTGGACCTCGACCTGCGGCTCGATCCCGGCGAGGTCGTCGCTCTGCTCGGCCCCAACGGCGCCGGGAAAACCACCGCCCTGCGTGCCCTGGCGGGACTCACGCCGCTCACGGCGGGGTCGATCCGGCTCGGCGACCGGATATGGGATGCGCCGCCGGGAGCGTTCGTACCGCCCGAGCACCGTTCGGTGGGGGTGGTGTTCCAGGATTATCTGCTCTTCGCCCACCTCGACGCGCTGGAGAATGTGGCCTTCGGACTGCGCGCTCGCGGGCTGCGCCGGGCCGTCGCCCGGGAACGGGCCGCGCATTGGCTGCACCGGGTGGGTCTGGCCGAGCACACGCGCGCCCGGCCCCGGGCCCTGTCCGGTGGTCAGGCCCAGCGGGTCGCGCTGGCCCGTGCCCTGGCCGTCGAACCGGAGCTGCTGCTGCTGGACGAGCCACTGGCGGCACTGGACGCGGCGACCCGGGTGCGGGTGCGTTCCGAACTGGCCCACCATCTCGGCGACTTTCCCGGCCATACCCTGCTGGTCACCCACGACCCACTCGACGCCATGGTGCTCGCGGACCGGCTCGTCATCGTGGAGGGCGGGGTGGTGGTCCAGCAGGGGCCGCCCGGCGACGTGGCCCGGCGGCCCCGCTCCGACTATGTCGCGGACCTGGTGGGACTCAATCTGTTCCGGGGAACCGCGGCGGGGACCCTGGTCCGGCTCGCCGGCGGCGGTGAGCTCACCGTCGCCGAACCGGCCACCGGCCCGGTGCATCTCACCTTCGCGCCGTCCGCGGTCGGCCTGCACCCGCAGCGGCCCGCCGGCAGTCCGCGCAACACCTGGCCGGTGACGGTGGCCGGTCTCGAACAGCACGCCCACACGGTGCGGGTCCGGCTCGACGGGGCGATTCCGGCGCTGGCCGATATCACCCCCGCCACCGTGGCGGACCTGCGTATCCGGCCGGGATCGGAGCTGTGGGCGGCACTGAAGGCCACCGAAATCCACTGTTATCCGGCCTGATCCGCGGTCAGCCGGTGATCCGCCGCAGACCGGCGTACTCCAGCGCCGCGAACCCCGCGACGATGAGCGCGCCGATCAGTACGAACGCCACGCCGGCGCCGGTGAGCTCGAGCAGGCCGGAGAACGGCAGGGCGAGCAGCCCCAGCACACAGAGCGAGTTGAACGCGACCACCCCCGTCGCATGCCGCGGCGAGATAACCGGATAACCGGCGATGAGCAGCAGAACCAGCGCGCCACCGAGCATGGCGACACCGAACGGGACCGACCACGAGGTCGGGAAGCCCAAGGGGTCTCGCAGCGGTACGGCGCCGGCGAGCATCAGGACACCGAAGGCCCCGGTGCCCCAGCCGTCGAGGCGCAGGGTGCGGCGCAGCAGGTCGTCGGAAGTCGCGGGCGCGGACAGGGTCGCGGTGGTCATGATCGTCTGCCTCTCGGATCAGCACTGACGTTTGCCTCTCCGACTGTGCCGCCGGACGGTCAGCGGTTCAATGACCTCCGAGGTCATGGCCACCGCGTCCCGGCCCCCGATACGCTCACGATATGGAGGTACATGCGGATGGGAGCCCGTCGCGGGTCGGCGCCCTGGTGCGGGAATGGCGGCAGCGGCGGCGGCTGAGCCAGCTGGATCTGGCGCTGGCGGCGGGTACCTCGGCCCGGCATCTGTCGTGTGTGGAGACCGGACGCTCGGCGCCGAGCCGGGAGATGGTGCTGCGGCTGTCGCAGACGCTGGACGTGCCGCTGCGGGAACGCAATACGCTGCTGGTCGCCGCCGGATTCGCACCCGCCTACCAGGAGAGCAGTCTCGACGACGCCCATCTCGCCTCGGCGCGGGCGGCCCTGGAACATATGCTCGCCGCCCACGAGCCCTATCCGGCGGTAGCGGTCGACCGCTGGTGGGACGTGGTCACCGCAAATTCGGCACTGGCGGTGCTCACCGACGGCGTGCCCTTGCGCCTGCTGGCCGACCGGCCGAACGTCTATCGGCTGGTCCTGCATCCCGAAGGCCTCGCCGGCCGGCTCGCCAACCCCCGCCAGGTGCGCGAACAGTTGCTGGAACGGCTGGCCCGGCAGGCCGGCAGCACCGGAGATCCCCGGTTACGCGACCTCTACGACGAGGTCAGCGCCTATCCGCCGGTCTACTCCGATCTCGAGGCGACGGACGGTACCGATTCCGGCCCGTTCCAGGTCCCGATCCGGGTGCGCACGCCGCACGGTGAGCTCTCGTTGTTCGGCACCATGGCCACCTTCGGCGCCCCCGCGGACGTGACGCTCTCGGAGCTGGCGGTCGAGTTCTTCTATCCGCTCGACGAGTTCACCGCACAGTTCCTCCGGGACCGGGCCGGCGCACTCACCGCGGGTGCCCTCGGTTGAGGAGGGCGACCACATCGCGGCGACGCCGGCCCGACCTGCCGGAGTCTCCCGCCGGCGAGAGCGTGAGAACCAGGTGCGGGCACCGGACAGAAGGACCCACCCCCGCTCTGAGCACCACCTACGGGCCTTCTGACAGAAAACGGTACATAAGTGGTACGCTATCCAGTACCCCTACCACGGAGTTACGCCATGGAAGCAATCACCACTACGGAAGCGCGGAAGAACCTGTTCAATATCGTCGGCCGGGTTGCTGCCGATCACGATGCCGTCGAGGTAGTGAGCAAGGGCGGGAATGTCGTCATTCTGTCGAAAGACGATTACGACGCGATGGTCGAAACCCAGTACCTCATGGCTTCGCCCGCCAACGCTATTCGCCTCTTGCGCAGTCTCGAGGCCGTGCAGCGTGGCGAGTACTCCGCACGGGATCTGAGCGAGTTCGACTTGGACCTGTAAGGAGAAATACCGCAATGAGGATCGCCTTTACCGATGAAGGCTGGGAAGACTTCATGTACTGGGCGCTCAAAGAACGCAAGCAGCTCAAACGCATCGGGAATCTGATCACCGACATCAAGCGCGATCCTTATGGGGGAATCGGCAAACCCGAACGGTTGAAGTACTTCGCCGCCAATGTCTGGTCCCGCCGTATCGACGCGGAACATCGGCTTGTCTATGCCATCGTCACCGACGATGACGAGACCACGGCGGTCGTGATGCAAGCGCGCTACCACTACAGCAACAAATACGAGCAAGAAAGGAGACCGGCCCACTGACCCTCGCGGGCGGGGCCACCTTGTGACTCTCCGGCCGATTGAGCCAGGCACCAAAGCGCGCACGAGCCGCTACATTATCGGCCGATACCCGGGCCGATCCGCCGAGCGATTCAGAGATAGCTCGTCTCGTTGACCAGCCGCACCGACGAACCGCCATCCGGATAGAACTCCGCGAGCGACAGTGATGCCAGGTCCAGGTGCAGTCGGTAGAGCAGCGACGGGCCGACTCCCAGCGCCAGCTGCAACAGCGTTTTGATCGGCGTCACATGGCTGACCACGACGACATTCGCCCCGGGATACCGCGCGACGAGATCGCGGCGCACCGCCTCCACCCGTTCCCGGACCGCGTCGAAGCTTTCGCCGCCGGGGGCCGGTAGCGACGGATCGCCCAGCCAGCGGGCATGCAACTCCGGATCGCGTTCGGCGGCTTCCCGGAAGGTCAGCCCTTCCCACTCACCGAAGTCGGTTTCGGTGAGACCGTCGACGACCCGTACCTCGATACCCAGCGCCGCGCCGGCCGCCTCGGCGGTTTCCCGGGCCCGGCCCAGCGGGGAGGTCACGATCGCGGCGACATCACCCTTGGCGGCCAGCATTTTCGCCGCCCGGGCCGCCTGTTCCCGGCCCACGGCGGTCAGCGGCGGATTGCCGCGACCGGAATAGCGCCGCTGAACCGACAATTCGGTCTGGCCGTGCCGGAGGAGCAGCAGCCTGGTCGGGCGACCGGCCGCACCGGTCCAGCCCGGGCCGGGCCCGGCCAGGCGGGCCGACGCGCTCTGCGAATCCGCGGCCGGATCGGCGACCTCGGCGGGTGGCGCGGGCCGTGCGGTAGAGGACGGGTCGGCCGCGTGTACCTCCTCGACCAGCTTGCCGTCGTCCATGGCCTCGTTGGCCAGCCGGTCGGCATGGGAGTTCTCCGCGCGCGGGATCCAGCGGTAGCTCACCTGATCGAAGTCCGCGGCCAGCCGGCGCGCGCGATCGGCGAGCGGAATCAGCGCCGCGTGCTTGACCTTCCAGCGACCCGACATCTGCTCGACCACCAGTTTGGAGTCCATCCGCACCGCGACCACCCGGGCACCGAGTTCGGCGGCCGCTTCCAGTCCGGCGATCAGACCGCGGTACTCCGCGACATTGTTGGTCGTGACGCCCAGGGCCTCCCGGCGTTCGGCGAGCACCCCCACGCGGTCCGCGTCGAACACCACCGCCCCGTAACCGGCCGGCCCCGGGTTACCCCGGGATCCCCCGTCGGCCTCGACGATGACCTCGCGCACGCTCATTTCGGCCTCCCGCTCCCGCTACTCGGACTCCGCTGTCCGGTGCGGTCTCACAATCCGGATTCTTTGGTCCGCACCAGCACCGCGCCGCATTCCGGACAGCGCACCACCTGATCGGGTGCGGTTTTGGTGATCCGGGCGATCTCGCCGCGGTCCAGTTCGATCCGGCAGGCTCCGCAGCGCCGGGCCTGCAACAATGCCGCGCCGGTACCGTGCGCGGCACGCTGCCGGTCGTAGATCGCCAGCAGCTCCTCCGGGAACACGCCGAGCAGTTTCGCGCGATCGGTTTCGCAACGCCGCTGGGCCACGTCGAGATCGGCGACTGCCTCGTCGCGGCGGCCGCGGGCGGTGGCGAGTTCGGTCTCGGTGCGGTCCAGCCGGGCGCCGGCGTGCTCGTGATCGGCGGCGGAGGCCTCGCGGCGTTCCATCACCTCGAGCAGATCGTCCTCGAGTACCGATCGGCGCCGTTCCAGGCTCGCCAGCTCGTGCTGCAATTCGGACAGCTGTTTCGCCCCGACCGAACCCGCCTCCAGGACGCCCCGGTCGCGGTCCTCGCGTTTGCGGACGGCCTCGATCTCACCCTCGAGCTTGCGGATATCGCGGTCGAGATCGTCCAGCACGATCTCCACGGCCACGGCCGCGTCCTTGTGCGTGTTGCGTTCGGCCTCGAACCGGTCGACCTCCTGTTGTTCGGGGAGGACGCTGCGCCGGTGCGCGATCCGGGTCAGTTCGGTGTCGACCTCGGCGAGACGCAGCAGTTTGGCCTGGATCGATGGTTCGACATTCAACGCGAACGAACTCCCTGCACGCTGTGGACGGATAAGAACGTCCACCGTACTCCGCGCGGCGGCGGTGTCGCGGACGGGTCCGAGAACCCGCCGCCGCGTTCCCGGGCGCCGCGGTCAGCCGCCGCAACCGACCGTCCACGGATCGGTGCGCACGGTGGAAACCCGCGTCTCCAGGCCCGGGAGGCCGTCCCGCACCACCGCGGCGGCCTGCGCGCACCAGGGGAACTCGGTCGCCCAGTGGGCCGCGTCGATCAGCGCGGGACCCGACCGGCGCAGATGCTCGTCGGCGGGGTGGTGGCGCAGGTCGGCGGTGAGGTACGCGTCCACCCCGCGGCGGGTGGCGGTATCGAGCAGGGAGTCACCGGCCCCACCGCAGACGGCCACGGTGCGCAGTATCCGGTCGGGGTCGCCGGCGGCCCGCACCCCCCAGGTCGTCGCCGGCAGGGCGGCGGCGGCGCGGGCGGTGAACTCGCGCAGCGTCAGCGGTTCGGCGAGCGTACCGATCCGGCCCAGGCCCTGGTGTCCGGTGAGCGCGGCCCGTTCGGTCACGTGGTAGGCGGGCTCCTCGTAGGGATGCGCCGACCGCAACGCCGCGAGCACCGCGGCCCGGGCGCCGACGGGGGCGACCACCTCGAGCCGGTCCTCGGCCACCCGGGCTAGTTCGCCGACCGCGCCGACCGCCGGGTTCGCGCCGTCCAGCGGCCGGAACTGACCGGTCCCCGTGACCCGCCAGGCGGCCTCCCGATAGTCACCGGAGCCGCCCGCCCCCGCGGCGAACAGCGCCGCCAGCACCGCGTCGGCCTGTTCCGGCGGCACCTGGACGGTCCATTTGTCCACCGCCGCCACCGGTTTCGGGTCCAGCGGGCCCGTCACCGTCAGACCGAGGGCCGCGGCCAAGGCATCGGAGACACCGGGGTCGGCGGAATCGGCGTTCGTATGCGCGGTGAAGAGGGCACAGCCCGCACGGATCAGCCGATGCACCAGCGCACCCTTGGGCCGGTCGGCCGAGACACTGTCGACACCTCGCAGCAGCAGCGGATGGTGGGCCACCACCGCCTGGGCCCCCCACTGCACCGCCTCGTCCACCACGGCGGCGGTGACATCGACGGCGAACAGCACCCGCCGCACGACCTCCGCGGGATCCCCGCAGACCAGACCCACCGAATCCCACGGTTCGGCCAACCGCGGCGGATAGGCCGTCTCCAGCGTCGCAACGAGTTCGGCAAGGGTGGCCACGGCACACCTTTCTCTCGGGAGCTCTCGGGTGAGTCGGCGACAATCATGTCGCGCGCACGCGGATCCGGCGCGGTGGGCCCGCCCACCGGCACCGGACGCTAGACCAGACCTCCCGCGTTTCCCAGCGCCGCCACCAGCCGTTCGACATCGGCCGGCGGCCGGACGGCCACCCGCATATGCTCCGGCCCCAGGCCCGGGAAGGTATCGCCGCGCCGCACCGCGATCCCGTGCCGGCGCAGGTATTCGCGCAGGATCTCCCCGTGTTCCACTTCGAGCAGCAGGAACGGCGCGTCCGCCGGGGTCTGTACAGCCACCCCGGCGCCGAGCAGCCGCTCGATCATCGCCGCGCGATCCCCGCCGATCTCCAGCGCCCGCGCCGCGCTCTCCGCGAGGGCACGCGGCGCGGCGGTGGCGGCGATCGCGGCGAGCTGCAGCGTGCCCACCGGCCAGTGCGCCCGGCCCCGGACCAATTGCCGCAACAGCTCGGGTGCCCCGAGCAGGTAGCCGCACCGCAACCCGGCCAGCGCCCAGGTCTTGGTGAGGCTGCGCAGGACCAGCAGCCCCTCTCCCGCCTCCCCCGCCAGCGACTCCGTTTCCCCGGGCACCGCGTCCATGAAGGCCTCGTCCACCACCACGACCCGCCCCGGGCGCAGCAGCGCGCGCACTACGGCGGCCGGGTGCAGGACGGAGGTCGGGTTGGTGGGGTTGCCGAGCACGACCAGGTCCGCTTCTTCCGGGACCAGGGTGGGGTCCAGGGCGTACGGCGGTTCCAGCAGCACCCGGTGCACCGGGACACCCGCCTCGCGCAGGGCGAGTTCGGGCTCGGTGAACGAGGGGTGCACCACCGCCGCCAGCAGGGGTGACAGCCGCGGCAGCAGCGCGAACCCCTCCGCCCCACCGGCCAGGGGCAGCACCTGATCGGCCGCGAGCCCGTGCCGGGCCGCCACGACTTCCCGGGCGTGCCGCTCGTCGGCGGCGGCCGGGTACCGGCCGAGCGAGTCCAGGGCGGCGACCAGCCGGTCGCGTAGCCAGCGCGGGGGCGCGGTGCCCTGGACGTTCACCGCGAAATCGAGCAGACCCGGCTGGGCTTCCACATCACCGTGATGACGCAGCCCGGCGAAATCGACATGTTCGGTGAGCATGAGACGCACCCTACGTGGCACGCGGGCGAGTCGACCCGCCAGAATGGCTGTCGTGGGTGAGCTGCACATATCGTTCGTCTGTACCGGCAATATCTGCCGATCGCCGATGGCGGAGAAGATTCTGCTGGCGCATCTGTCCCGGGCCGGGCTCGGCGACCGGGTACGGGTCAGCAGTGCGGGCACCCACGACTGGCACACCGGGTCCGACGCCGACCCGCGCACCACCGCGACCCTGCACCGCCACGGCTACCCCACCGGGCACCGGGCCGCCGGGTTCGGTGCCGACCACGCCGACGCCGACCTCGTCGTCGCCATGACCACCGAGCACGACCGCAACCTGGCCGTCCGGGGGATCCCACTCGAACGCCGCCGGCTGCTGCGCAGTTTCGATCCGCACGCCGACGGCGCCGACGTACCGGATCCGTACTACGGCGACACCGCCGGATTCGAGCTCGTCCGCGAGCAGATCGAGGCCGCGGTCCCGGGCCTGCTCGCCTGGGTCCGCGCCGCGCTCGCCGCCGGAGCACCGGTGACCGGCGGTGCGGCATGATGCGCCGCCTGGCCTTCCTGCTGCGTCCCGGCTGGCTGATCCTGGCCGCGGTGGTGGTCGCGTTCGCGTACCTGTGTTTCACCGTGCTGGCCCCCTGGCAGCTCGGCAAGAACGAGTCCACCTCCCAGCGCAACCAGCTGATCGCCGATTCGGTGCACGCCGATCCGGTGGCGGCCACCGAGATTCTCGACGGCACGGCGGCGGACGCGGCCACGGAATGGCGGAAGGTCTTCGCCGAGGGCACCTACGTACCCGATTCGACCGTGCTGGTCCGCCTGCGGCATCTCGACGGCGCACCCGGTTTCGGTGTGCTGTCCGCGTTCACCCTCACCGACGGCCGCACCCTGCTCGTGGACCGCGGTCTGGTGGCGGCGGTCGACGGCTCGCAGCCACCGCCGATCGACCCGCCGCCATCCGGCATGCAGCGTGTCGAGGGCCGGATCCGCGTCTCGGAGAACATCGACCCGCAACGCGTACCCGCGGTCCAGAACGGTATCCCGCACGTCTATTCCATCGACGTCCCGCAGGAGACCACGGTCCTCGGGCTCCCGCTGACCCCGCTCCCGGTCGGTGAGCGTGGCTCCTACCTACAGCTGTCGCAGGACCAGCCGGGCGCGTTCACCCCGGTACCGCTGCCCCAGCTCGACGCCGGGCCCTACCTCTCCTACGGGTTGCAGTGGCTGGCGTTCGGCCTCATGGCGCCGCTGGGTCTGGGCTATTTCGCCTGGGCCGAGATCCGCGAACGCCGTAAGCAGCGGCCCACGGCGAAGACCGCATCCGATCCCGACGAGCCGCGGAGCAAGGACCCCGAACCCGTCACCACCGAGGCCCGACTGGCCGACCGGTACGGCCGCCCCCGCCCCTGACCGTCGCGGCGGGACGGCTACCTGCACGTATCGGTCGCGGCGTACGCCGCGCCCGGCCCGGCGCGCGGCAACTCGCGCTCGCTGGTCGCAGTTGCGGACTACCCGGCCACAGCCCGGGTGCGACGAGCGCGCATCCGCTCCCGCAGCCCCGCGCTCGACACCGCGACCGCCGCCGCCGACACCACCGCCGCGTACTGCACCAGTTCGGACAACCGCACCGCGCGCCGCAGATCGCCGACCGTGGGCGCCGGACCGGCACCCAGCTCCGGCCGCTGCTCGACCCCGTGCGGGTATTCGGTCCGCCCACCGAGGCGCACCCCGAGCGCCCCGGCCGCCGCCGCTTCCACCACCCCGGCATTCGGGCTCGGATGCTTTCCGGCATCCCGTCGCCAGGCCCGCAGTACCGTGCCGGGCCGGCCGCCGACCAGCGGCGCCACCAGCGCGGTGAGCAGCCCGGTCGCCCGGGCGGGCAGCAGGTTCGCCAGATCGTCCACGCGGGCGGCCGCCCACCCGAACCGCCGGTAGCGCTGGTTGCGATAGCCGATCATGGCGTCGAGGGTGTTCACCGCCCGATACCCCAGTAGTCCGGGAACACCGGCCACCGCGCCCCACAGCAGCGGCGCGACCGCGGCGTCGGAGGTGTTCTCGGCGATCGATTCCAGGGCCGCCCGGGCCAGCCCGTCCGCGTCCAGCGCCGCCGGATCGCGGCCGCACAGGGCGGGCAGCAGTTCGCGGGCGGCGGCGAGATCCCCGGCGTCGAGCCGGTCGGCCATCAGCTGTCCGGTCCGGGCCAGGCTGCGACCCCCGAGCACCGTCCAGGTCGCCGCCGCCACCGGTACGGCGCCGCCCCGGCGCAACGCCGCGCCCAGGCCCACCACCGACCCCACCAGCAGCAGTTCGTGCACCACCCCCGCCCGGCGATGGTCGGCATAGGTGACCGTCTCCACCGACGCGGCCACCATTCCGAACCCCGCCACCGGATGCCCGCGCCGCGGGTCCCCGACCGCCCGATCGATGGCGAACCCGATCAGCAGACCCGCCGCGGTCGAAACACCTCTGCGCACCGGGTGAGCGTATCCAGCACCGGCCGGCCGCCCGTGCCGGGGACGACCGGGACCGGAATTCCCACGCACGATTCCCACGAACGGTATGCGCACCGGCAGAGCAGCCGGTGCGGCCGGATACGGTCGTCAGCACACCACCGCCGGCGACCGGGCCGCACCGATGTCACAGATCGGGCGCGCCCGTCGTCGACTCGGCGAGACCATTGCCCGCCCGCCGGGCATCGACCGAACGGGGAACCGCAGTGACCGACCGCCGAGAAGAACCCGCCGAGCTGGCCCGGCGTTTCGAAGAACTGCGCCCGTACCTGCGTCGCCTCGCCTACAGCACCCTCGGCAGTCTCAGCGACGCCGACGATGTGGTGCAGGAGGCGTGGCTGCGGCTGCAGCGGCAGCAGGAGTCCGGCGGGGCGCCGATCGATAATTTGCAGGCGTGGCTGACCACGGTCACCGGCCGCCTGGCCCTCGATCAGCTCGGCTCGGCGCGGATGCGGCGCGAACAGTACGTGGGTGAGTGGCTACCCGAACCCACCGTGACCGACTGGGAGGATCCCGCCGACCGGATCTCTCAGGACGAGCGGGTCACCATGGCGCTGCTGGTGGTCCTGGAATCGCTTTCCCCGGCCGAACGCACCGCGTTCGTCCTGCAGGATGTGTTCGGGATGTCGGGCCCGGAGGTCGCCGAGGTGGTGGGCCGCACCCCCGCGGCGGTCCGGCAGCTCGCCTCGCGCGCCCGCAAACGGGTCGAGGACGGGACCCCGCGCTTCCCGGCATCCCCGGACGAACAGGAGAAGGTGGTCTCGGCCTTCGCGGTGGCCTGGCGCTCCGGCGATATGAGCGCGCTGCTCGGCGTGCTCGACGACCGGGTGACCCTCACCGCCGACGGTGGCGGCAAGGTACCTGCCATTCGTAAACCGGTCGCGGGTGCCGAGATCATCGCCAAGATGCTGCTCGGCTGGTACAACGTCCCGGCCGCGGCGGGCGGCTGGGGCCGGTCCGTCGAGGTCAACGGTATGCCCGGACTGCTGGTGTTCGACGGTCAGCACCACGGGGTGTTCTCCTTCACCGTCGACGATGGCCGGATCACCGCCATCCATGTCGTCCGCAATCCGGACAAGTTGCGTGACCTGCCCGCCGGTGCCGGGCCCGAATGGATTCTGCGTGACTCCGGCGAGAGCTGAGGTCGCCCCGCCGGCGCCGCACGGTCTCCACCGCCTCGCCGGTCGCCGGAACGGGCGGGTTAGGTTGCGTATATGAGGATCGAAGTCAGTGGCCACCGGCCCGAGATAGACGAGACCGCGTGGATCGCCCCCACTGCGAACGTGATCGGCCGGGTGAAGCTCGGGGCCCAGGTCAGCATTTGGTACAACGCCGTCCTCCGCGGTGACACCGAACTGATCACCGTCGGGGAACGCAGCAATATCCAGGACGGCTGCGTACTGCACGCCGACCCGGGCTTCCCGGCGACCGTGGGCGCCGGGGTCTCGGTCGGGCACAACGCGATCCTGCACGGATGCACGGTCGAGGACGACTGCCTGATCGGGATGGGCGCGACCGTGTTGAACGGCGCGGTGATCGGCCGGGGCAGCCTGATCGCGGCCAATGCGCTGATCCCCGAGGGCGCGCAGATTCCGCCGGGTTCGCTGGTGGCCGGTGTGCCGGGCAAGGTCCGCCGCGAGCTCACCGCGGAGCAGCAGCGCGGGGTGGAGCTCAATGCCATGGTGTACCTGCACCATATGTCCGAGCACCGGTCTGCGAAAGAGATCTGATCGCGGCCCCCGGACACGTTATTGGACAAGCGTCCAGTAGGTGACTGATACCATGGAACAACGTATCCGGGGAGACGGGTTGACCCGAAACCCGCTGTCCTGCAAGGCGTCGGCGTTTCGGGCGACCCGTCCAGGTGGGCACGACGACGTGCCCGGCAGGAGGTATGACGGGTGGCGTGCGAGCAGTCCGAGACGCGCCGGTCGGCCGGGCGGGTGAGCGTGGCGGATATCGCCGCGCAACCAGGAGGTATCGAGGCGCTGCGGCGCAGAGTCCACGAACTGCGTTCCAGCGGAGTCGATTTCGCGGCCAACGCGATCGAACACGAGATGGCCGAACTCGATCTGCCGCGGGAGTGATACCCGGCACGAAAACAACGTGCAGGTCACCCGGTGCATCCGGTGTCGGATAAGGTGTGAGGACCATGTCGCCCGTACCGCCGATTCTGCAACGCATCCTGGCCGAGCCACCCGCCGACAGCGGGAAAGTGCTCGACAGCGCGCTCTCGGCGTTCCTGGATTTCGGGATCAAACGCACCAGCATGGGCGAGATCGCCCGCCGCGCCGGTATCAGTCCCGCGACCCTCTACCGCCGCTTCGAATCCAAGAACGACCTGGTCGAAGCGGTCACCGTCAGGGAGGCGCAGCGTTTCGTCACCAAGATCGACAACCGGGTGCGCACGGTGGCCGGGTCCGAGGATCAGCTCGTGGAGATCTTCGTCGCCTTCATTTCCGCTATCGCCGGCAACCCGCTGCTGATCCGGCTGCTGCGCACCGAACCCGATCTCGTACTGCCCCGGCTCACCACCGAAGCCGGCCCGATCCTGGCCGTCGGCCGCACCTACCTGGCCGCGAAACTGCGGGAACTGCACGACAGCGGCAACGATTTCGACCCGGACCTGGTCGCCGAGATCATGGCTCGGCTGGCGCTGTCGCTGGCACTCACCCCCGACGGCCTGATCCCCATCCAGGACGAGGCCGCCGGCCGCGAATTCGCCCGCCGCACTCTGCTGCCCATGGTCGCCTGGCACAGCCCGAACTGACCCGGGTCACCAGGCGAACGCCCGGTTCACCAGCTCGTCCAATTCCGCCTGCCCCGCCACGCCGGGCTCCGGTTCCGCGGCCAGTTCCCGCACCCGGCGCACGATCGCGAGCGCGGCCGGGGTCCCCGGATCCGGGAGCGGCAACCGGGACACGTACTGGGTGATCCAGCGCCGTCGTCCCGCATAGAGCCGGTTACCGCAGACCGCGTCGTAATAGCGCAGTCCCAGCGACGAGTTCGCGACACCCATCATCAGGCAGGCCATATTCTCGGCGCCGGCGTCCCCGCCCAGGTCCGCCAGCGAAATCCAGTAGCAGTCACCGTTGACCACCGCACCGGATCGGTCCAGCGCGAAACGGGCCCGGTCGCTGATATCCGGGAACACCACCTTGGGAGTCCGCCACAGATGCGGCCGCTGCGGCACCCAGTGCTCGAACCATTCACGGCCCGCCCCGGTGAGATAACCTCGCGCCGCCAGCGCCTCCCGATGCTGCTCCAGGTAGGCCGCGGTCCGCGGATACCGCGCCAGGTCCACCGGCACCCGGCGTGTCCGCGTGAGGTCGTACGGATACAGCACCCGGGTCCGGCGGACTCGATCGATCCGCCACGGTCGCAGATCGTGATGGGTGATGAGGTCGCGCAGCAGCTCCGGTTCGGCCGCCGGATCACCCCAGTGCGCCGCGATGAAAACCTTGTCCGCATTGGTCTTGATCCCCACCCGGATACGCCCGAGGTCTCCGAAGGTGCGCCACATCCGGTCGGCGACCCCGCGCAACCAGTCGTCGTGCCCCACCCGCGACATCCGCCACCCCACCGATGCCGCCGCCGCGCCGGACTCGGTGGCCAGCTCCCCCACCGTCACCGCGAACCGGCGGCCTTGCCGCCACACCATCGTGTCGGTGGTTCCGCTCAGGGCCGCGAACAGTTCCCGCTCTTCGTTCGCGGTCCTCGCACCGGAGTTCGAGCCGCGGCCATCCCTTACGTCCCGAGCACCCACCGCGCGACCGGACGGGCTCAGCACCGCTCCCCGTCGCTGCGGAGCCGGACGGGCAGGACCGCGCTCGAGCGACCCCAAAGTTGCCGGGCCCAAAGTTGCCGGGTCCGCTGGTTCCGAATCCGCGGATTCCGGGTCCGGCGCATTCCCGGCCTCCTCCTCGTAGACCGAGACGTACCGGCACTCCCCCCGTACCGCGCCACGCACGGCGATCGTCACAGCCGGCAGTACCGCCGCCTCGAACAGCTTGGTATCGCCCAGGTCGTACAGCTCCACCGGCGTCAGATCCGCCAGTAGCAGGGCCCGCAGATTCGCCCCCGCCTTGGTGGTCAGGAACCGGTTCGCGCACAGCAGACCCAGCACCCCGCCCGGAGCCATCAGCCGGGGCAGCGCCGCGACGAACGGATGCGTCAGATCGATGCGCCCCCGCAATCCGAACTGCCCCCGTAGTGCCTGCGCCGCCGCTCCACCCAACTGCTGCGTCCGGACATACGGCGGATTGGCGATCACCGCGTCGAACGATTCGGCCGGCAGTCCCGCGCAGTCGGCCAGGAAATCGGATTGCCGCCATTCGGCCGCCATCCCCGACCCCGCCGCCCGCCGCCGCGCCAAGGCCAACCCCGCCGGATCCAGGTCGTACCCCACCAGTTCCACCGGCGCCCCCGGCAGCCGTCCGGCCAACGCGTCCCTGATCGCGAACAACAGCTCCCCGGATCCACAGGCCGGATCCAGCACCCGCACCGGCCCGGCCGAGTCGATCCGCGCGGCCACCCGGCCGGCCAGGAACCCCGCAAGCGTCGCGGGCGTGTAATGCCGACCATGACGTTTGCGCTCGCGAGCCCCCGCGCCATCGCGTCCCATCTGCGCATTGTCGTCGACCGACCCCCTCGACCAGACCCTTTCGGAGGAAGTGTCCTCTGTGGGCGCGCTCCCGCCCGGCCGCGACCGACCCCACAGTGAGTCCACATGCCTACCCGGCCGTCGAATGCCGACGCAACCCCATGCGTCGAGTTTTACGAGACACCGCAAAGGGTTGAGGCCCGTCTCGCCGTTTCGGCCTCGAAGCGCATGCGCCGCAGGCGCGAGTCTCGAGGCCGAAACG
>NZ_JBKOOL010000031.1:0-42492 GCF_046764065.1 Nocardia sp. NPDC002869 | reverse complement strand
CGCCGTGGCCACCGGTCACGGCGGACGGATCGCGGAGCGCGGACCGATCAGAGGTTGCTGACCGCGCCCTCGGCCGCGTCGGCCCATTCCCGCCACTGCTGCGCCTGCGCGAGAGCCTTCTCCGCATCGCGGGTTTTACCGGCGGCGGTGGCCTTGGCCGCCTGCTCCTCGAACTGGGCGACCCGCTCCCGGAACTGCGCGGCCCGGGCCAGCGCCTCCGGGTCGGTGCGGCGCCACTGGGCGTCGGCAGCCTGCCGGACACGCTTCTCGATGGCACGCAAGCGGCCTTCGAGATCGTGCATCCGCTCCCGGGGAACCTTGCCGATGGCGTCCCAGCGTTCCTGCAGATCGCGCAGTGCGGCCCGGGCGCCTTCCAGATCGGTATCGGGGTCGATGGCCGGTTCGTAGCTGCTCAGCAGTTCTTCCTTGGCGACCGCGTTGTCGGCGAACTCGGCGTCACGTTCGGAGGCCGCCGCGTTGCGCGCGGCGAAGAAGACGTCCTGGGCGCTCTTGAACCGGCGCCACAGTGCCTCGTCGGCTTCCCGGGGTGCCCGGCCCGCGTTCTTCCATTCCACCAGCAGTTCCCGGAACACCGCGGCGGTGCCGGCCCAATCGGTGGACTCGGACAGTTCCTCGGCCTGGACACAGAGTTCTTCTTTGCGGGTCTTGGCGGCGGCCCGTTCTCGATCCAGTTCGGCGAAATGAGCGCCGCGGCGACGGTTGAAGGCCTCGCGGGCCTTGGAATACCGGCGCCAGAGGGCGTCGTCGACCTTGCGGTCCACTCCGCGGATGGTCTTCCACTCGTCGAGGATTTCGCGCAGCCGGTCACCGGCGGCCTTCCACTGAGTGGATTCGGCGGCGATCTGTTCGGCTTCGGCCGCCAGCGCCTCCTTGCGCTCGGTGTGCTCGTGCCGGGTGCGCTCCTTCTCCTCCTTGGCCTGGGCGGCCGCCTCGTCGGAGTGTTCGGCGATCGCGCGGAGCCGGGCGGCCAGGCCCTCGATATCGCCGATCACCGCGGCCGTCGGCAGCGTTTCGGCGAGGGCGAGGGCAGCGGCCTTGGTCTTGCGGGCATCGGTGCCGGCGGCCAGCCGCGCCTCCAGCAGGGCGACCTCGGTGGCCAGGTCGTCGAAACGGCGGCCGAAATGCGCCAGCCCCTCGGCGGCGTCCCCGGCCTGCCAGGAACCGATGATGCGCTCGCCGTCGGCGGTCTTGACCCAGGCGGTGCCGTCCTCGTCGACCCGGCCCCAGACGCTGGGATCGGTGGCGCTCGGTACGACCACCGGATGCGGGTGTTCGGTGGCGGGCCCGGACGTTTTCATCGCGGCCGGGGTGGGGTGCGCCGCGCCGGGTTTGGGACGGTTACCGGGCTTGGGAGCGCTGGACGGGCGACCGGGCTTGCCCGGGCCGGGTGTGGCGGTTCCGTTGCTGTGGGTCATTGCTCCTCGTCCCTGCCGCGCGTCACGGCTGCCTGGTCTACGCGCTGCGCATTCTGGCTATGCTCTGCTCATTCTGGCTACGCCCGCTGATTCTGGCTACGTCTGCCCGTCTCGGCCGTGCTGGGGTCGACGTGTCGTGCGTGCGTTGCCCGTGCGGCCGCACGTCCCACCATTCAACCCGGCCGCACTTCCGGTAACCACACCGACGACAGCGGCGGCGACCAGCCGGACCTGCGGATCCGGACCTGTCGGACCTGGTCCGGATACTTCGCACCCTAGCAATTGCCACCCGGTTTCCGGGAGAGACACTCGTACCGCGGGCGGGGCGCGGCGCTGCCGGAGAACCGGCCGCGTCCCTGGTCGGCGGGTACGGGCTACGGTTGACGGCGTGTTCTGTCTAGCGGCTCTGATCCCCTCGCCGCCCGTCCTCGTCCCCGAGTTGTGTGGCGGCGCGCCGGTGGCCGGCGCGGGTTCCGCTTCCGAACCGGCCGGTGCGCAGGGCGGGGCGCAGCCACCGGAGGCAGCGGTGAACGAACTCCGCGCGGCCGTGCTCGCCGTGGGGGCGGCCCTGGCGGAGGCGACACCGCACTGGACCGTGCTCGGGGTGGGCCCCACCGAGCAGACCTACGACGCCGATACGGCGGGTACCTTCCGCGGCTTCGGTGTGGATGTGCGGGTGAGTCTGGGTGGACCGGGTGCGGAGACGACCGGGGGGCCGGACCCGGACCTGCCGCTGGCCGTCCTCGTCGCCGGCTGGTTACGCGTGGCGGTGGCCCCGCACGTGCCGGCGCGGGCGCGGATGCTGGCCGCCGATACGCCGGTGCGCAAGTGCGCGGAGTTCGGTGCGAAGTTACGGGCCGAACTCGACGCCGAGGACGAGCCGCAGGGGGTCCTGGTGGTCGCCGACGGTGCCGCGACCCTGTCCACCGCCGCCCCCGGGTATTTCGATCCGCGGTCGGCGCCGCTGCAGACCGCGGTCGACGCGGCGGCCGCGGCAGGTGATGCGGAGGCCCTGCTCGCCTTGGACCCCGCCCTGTGCGCCGACCTGATGATGTCCGGCCGCGCCGCCTACCAAGCGCTCGCCGGGCTCTTCGCGGTCGACACCGCACCGCCGCTGGCGACCGAGCGGTATCGGGGCGCGCCCTTCGGCGTCGGCTGGTTCGCCGGCCTGTGGCGGCCGGCCGCCGTGGCCCGGTGAGCGGGGGCCCGCGCCCGGTGGCGGTGGTCGGACCGACCGCGACCGGTAAATCGGATCTCGCTCTCGACCTGGCCGAACAGCTCGGCGGTGAGATCGTCAACATCGATGCGATGCAGCTGTACCGAGGTATGGATATCGGTACCGCGAAACTGCCGCCGGACCAGCGGCGCGGAATCCCGCACCATCAGCTCGACGTACTCGATATCACCGAAACGGCGACCGTCGCGGCGTACCAGGCCGCCGCATCCGCCGATATCGAGGCGATCATGGCCCGCGGCCGGGTACCCGTGGTGGTCGGCGGTTCGATGATGTACGTCCAGGCGCTGCTCGATCAGTGGGAGTTCCCGGCCACCGATCCCGGGGTCCGGGCGAGATGGGAAGCGGTGCTGGCCGGGCAGGGGGTGGCCGCCGTGCACGAAGCGCTGCGCCGGGCCGACCCGGCCGCCGCCGCCACCATCCTGCCCACCGACGGCCGCCGGATGGTGCGCGCGCTGGAGGTCGTCGAACTCACCGGACGGCCGTTCGCGGCGTCCGCGCCGGTGATCGGTGCGCCGCGCTGGAATACCCGCATCCTCGGGGTGGATCGCGAGACGGCCGAACTGGACGAACGGATCGCCCGGCGCACCGCGGCGATGTTCGAACAGGGCCTGATGGAAGAGGTGCGCGGGCTGGCCGACCTCGGGCTGCGCGAGGGGCAGACCGCGCGGCGGGCCATCGGCTACGCCCAGGTGCTGGCCTGTCTCGACGGCGAGTACGACGAGGCGCAGGCGCGCGAGCGCACCTTCATCGGGACCCGCCGCTACGTCCGGCGGCAGCGGTCCTGGTTCCGGCGTGATCGCCGGGTGCGCTGGGTGGACGGCGCCGCCCCGGACTCGACCGCGACCGCCCTGGCGCTGCTGGCAGACTCTGCGGTGTCCCATCCACCGGCGCCCGGTCCGCGGGCATCCGATCGCCTACCCGAGGAGCGAACCCGCTCGTGACCCGGCAGATCCACCGCCGCAACGCCGCTGTCCAGGTGTGGACGGCCTATCTGGACAATCGCGCCACACGTCACCGGGACAGCCGCTTCCTGGTGCACGGGGTCCGGCCGATCACGCAGGCGCTCGCGCACGACTGGCCGCTGGAAACCCTGCTGTATCGCCTGGGTGATCCCGGATTGTCCGCGTGGGCGCGCGAGATCCTGGAGACGAGCGCCGTGCCCACTGTCGGACTGGCGCCCGAGCTGATGGCCGACCTGGGCGAGAAGACCGGTGGGCCGCCCGAACTGGTGGCGGTGGCGGAGTACGCCGGTGGCGACCTGACCGGCTACGAACTGGGCGAGCCGGGGGAGGCGCCCGTGGTCGTCGTCTTCGACCGGCCGAATTCGCCCGGGAACCTGGGCACCGTGATCAGGTCCGCCGACGCGTTCGGTGCGTCGGCGGTGGTGGTCGCCGGGCACGGCGCCGACCAGTACGACCCGCGCTGCGTCCGGGCCTCGACCGGATCGCTGTTCTCGGTCCCGGTCTTCCGGGTGCCGGGACCGGCCGAGGTACTGGAGTTCCGGGACCGGCAGACGGCGCGTGGTGTGCCCACCCGGATCGTGGGGACCGACGAGAACGGCGAGCGCGCGATCTTCGACGAGGATCTGATCGACGCCACGATTCTGGTCGTCGGTAATGAGACCAGCGGTATGAGCGCCGCCTGGCTGGGGGCCTGCGATCGGACGGTCACCATTCCGATGGGCGGCAGTGCCAGTTCGCTGGGGGCGCCGTCGGCCGCGGCCGTGGCGCTGTACGAAATTTCCCGGCAGCGCCGGACGTTTGCCCGGTGAGAACAGCGGACGAGGAGACCCGAACCGACGTGCAGAACAGCCCCGATGTGCAGGAGACGCCTGACGTGCTCCAGAGTGGGAACGACAAGGACGTGGAGTTCACCAAGGGCCACGGCACCCAGAACGATTTCGTGGTGCTGCCCGATCCGGAGGTACGGCTCGACCTGACCGTGTCCCGGGTGGCGGCGTTGTGCGACCGGCGCCGCGGGCTCGGCGCCGACGGTGTACTGCGTGTCGCCCGGGCGGGCGAATTGCTGGCCGCGGGAGTACTCGGCGAATATCCCGAGGGCGTGGGCCCGGGCGATTGGTTCATGGACTACCGCAATGCCGACGGTTCGATCGCGGAGATGTGCGGGAACGGGGTGCGTGTCTTCGCACACTATCTCGTGGCCCGCGGTCTGGCCGACGGCGCGGAGTTCGTGGTCGGCAGCCGGGCCGGGGCGCGCCCGGTCGTCGTGCATTCGGCCGGTGCGGTCGCGGGGGAGGTGACCGTCGATATGGGTCCGGTGCGGGTGCTCGGCGCCTCGACCGCCACGGTGGCCGGGTGGGGATACCCCGGGCTCGGTATCGATGTCGGCAACCCGCATCTGGCGTGCGTCGCGGATCTGTCGGCCGGTGCGCTGGCCGAACTGGATCTCACGGCGCCTCCCGGATACGACTCCGATTTGTTCCCGCGCGGCGTGAATGTCGAGATCCTGACCGGGCTCGATGCCGACGGCACGGTCGATATGCGGGTCTACGAGCGCGGCGTCGGCGAGACCCGCTCCTGCGGCACCGGAACCGTCGCCGCGGCCGCCGCGGCTCTGGCGGCCGAGGGGTTCGATCTCGCGGACGGGACCGGCGAGGTCGGCGTCCGGATTCCGGGCGGGGAAGTGCGCGTCGGGGTGGACGCGGGCGCGGCGTGGCTGCGCGGGCCCTCCGAACTGCTCGCCACCGGCCGGCTCGCCGCGCAGTGGTGGGACGCGCTGTAGCCGCGTCCGGGCGGAAAATCATATGCGCCGACCAGCGCATCAGTGGCAGCATGGATGGTGTATGAGAAACTCTGACATTTCCGGGACCATGAAGTCCCCTGAATCGTTCGACGCGCACTCGCCGGAGACAGATCCGGGCGTCACCGCCGACGATATCGACTCGGGCGCATCCGAGGCGAACGAAGCCACGCCGAGCACGCGGCGCGCCGGCTGGTCCAGCGATCCGACCACCGGCGAACTACAGCTGGACGAGCGGAGCGCGCTCCGCCGTATCGCGGGTCTGTCCACCGAGCTCACCGATATCACCGAGGTCGAGTACCGGCAGCTGCGACTGGAGCGTGTCGTGCTGGTCGGGGTGTGGACCGAGGGCAGTGTGGCGCGGGCCGAGGCGAGTATGGCCGAACTGGCCCGGCTCGCCGAGACCGCCGGATCCGAAGTGCTCGAAGCCCTGATCCAGCGGCGCGACCGGCCCGATCCCGCGACCTATATCGGATCGGGCAAGGCCGAGGAACTGCGGGCGGTGGTGCTGTCCACCGGCGCGGACACCGTGATCTGCGACGGTGAGCTCACTCCGGCGCAGCTGACCGCGCTGGAGAAGGTCGTCAAGGTCAAGGTGGTCGATCGGACCGCGTTGATCCTGGATATCTTCGCCCAGCACGCCACCTCCCGCGAAGGTAAGGCGCAGGTCGCGCTGGCCCAGATGGAGTACATGCTGCCCCGGCTGCGCGGCTGGGGTGAATCCATGTCGCGGCAGGCGGGCGGCCGGGCCGGCAGCAACGGTGGGGTGGGTCTGCGCGGCCCCGGTGAGACCAAGATCGAAACCGATCGGCGGCGGATCCGGGAGCGGATGGCCAAACTGCGCCGCGAGATCCGGGAGATGAAGACCGCTCGCGACACCAAGCGCGCGCGGCGCACCTCCAGCGGGGTGCCGTCGGTGGCCATCGTGGGCTACACCAACGCCGGAAAATCGAGCCTGATGAACGCGCTCACCGGCTCGGGTGTGCTGGTACAGGACGCGCTGTTCGCCACCCTGGACCCGACCACCCGCCGCGCCGAACTGGAGGACGGCCGCGAGGTGGTGTTCACCGATACCGTCGGCTTCGTCCGCCACTTGCCGACCCAGCTCGTCGAGGCGTTCCGCTCCACCCTGGAAGAGGTCACCGGCGCCGATCTGCTGCTGCATGTGGTGGACGGCTCCGACGCGCTGCCCGCCGAGCAGATCAAGGCGGTCCGGGAGGTCGTCACCGAGGTGATCCGGGAATCGGGACAGCCCGCGCCGCCCGAACTGCTGGTGGTCAACAAGATCGACGAGGTCGATCCGGTGGAGCTGACCCGGCTGCGCGGCCTGCTGCCCGGTGCCGAATTCGTCTCTGTGCACAAGGACCTCGGTATCGACCGGTTGCGTACCAGGCTTGACGAGGTTCTCGGCGGGCTGGATGTGGAAGTGAGCGTACTTCTTCCGTATACTCGCGGCGATCTGCTCGCCAGAATTCATGCGGACGGCAGGATTTCGCGCTCCGAGCACACCGAGAACGGCACCCGTGTCCAAGCACGCGTACCGAGTGCGCTGGCAGCGGCCCTTTCCGGCTACGCCAACGCGGGCAATCCGCCGGCGTGACGGGTTCGGGCATCCCGCCCGTGCTGATCCAGGTCGCGAAAATGTGGGACATTGCATAACCCTGTGGGATATCGACTCCTGGCGATTCACAATCGGTATGAGTCGACCTCAGGAGGGTTTTATGTCACAGAACGGCCGCACCGCTCTCGGCGGCGACGACCGACAGCGCAGGGCGCTCATGGACCGAACCGGGCTCAGTGACGGCGCGCCGGTATCGGTCGATCCGAGTGCGATCGACCTCCGGGTCCTGGAGGCGGCTCTGGCGCCGCTCCGGGCCTGGAGCAGTCCCCGTTTCTTCGGCTTGGACAATATCCCCGCCGAGGGGCCGGTACTACTGGTCGCCAATCACAACCTGCTCGGCGTGATCGACGCGCCGTTACTGCTACCGGAAGTGCTCCGTACGCGCGGCCGGTTGATCCGCGGTCTCGCCGAGAATCTGCTCATCTCCGTACCGGGCGTGCGGCACCTGCTGCACTACTACGGATCGGTGCGCGGGACCCGGGACAATTGCCGGACGCTGCTCGACCGGGGCGAGGTGGTTCTCGTCTTCCCCGGTGGGGGCCGGGAGGCGATCCGCCGCAAGGGGGAGAAGTACGCGTTGCGGTGGGAGGGCCGTACCGGCTTCGCGCGGATGGCGATCGAATGCGGTGCACCGATCGTGCCGGTGGCGATGATCGGGATCGACGATGCCTATGACATCGTCGCCGACAAGGACGACCGGCTGCTGCGGCCGCTGCGGCTGCTGGTCGAATCGCTCGGCCTCGACCCCGAGCTCACCCCGCCGCTGGTGCGCGGTATCGGTCTCACGCCGATCCCGCGTCCCGAACGGTTCTATTTCACCGCCGGGACGCCCATCGAAACCGGGCCCTGGCGCGATACCGGCGATATCGACGAGGCCGCCGAGCAGCTCTCGCGGGTGGTGCAGAAGGCGGTACGGGAGGAACTGCTGTTCCTGCTCGGACATCAGACCGTCGACCGCGGCCGCACGCTCGGTGGGCGGTTGCGCGAACTGCTGCCCGTCTAGGTGACGGCTCCGCCGCGTGAATGGCAAGGCGGTGCGACTACTGGAGCATGGGCGGGGAGCACCAGGTAATTCGGACAGTGAAGTGAACACCGATTCACACTCCGGGTACGGTAGGTCACAGCGACGGGCCGGCGCGGTCCCGTCCGGAGTGTTCACTAGGAGGTTGGTGTGGAGCGCACACTGTTCGAGCCCGAGCACGATCTGTTCCGGGAGTCGTACCGCAAGTTTCTGGAGACGCATGTGGCGCCGTTCCACGACCAGTGGGCGGAACAGGGCGTCGTAGATCGTTCGGTCTGGCTCGAGGCCGGTAAGCAGGGCTTCCTGGGTATGGCGATGCCGGAGGAGTACGGCGGCGGCGGAGTGAAGGATTTCCGCTACAACGCCATCATCACCGAGGAATCGGTACGCGGACAGTACTCCGGTCTCGGGTTCGGCCTGCACAACGATGTCATCGCACCGTATCTGCTGGAGCTGGCCAACGACGAGCAGAAGCAGCGCTGGCTGCCGAAGTTCTGTTCCGGTGAGCTCATCACCGCCATCGCCATGACCGAGCCCGGCACCGGTTCGGACCTGCAGGGCATCAAGACCCGCGCGGTCCGCGACGGTGACGACTGGGTTCTCAACGGCGCCAAGACCTTCATCACCAACGGCATCAACTCCGATATCGTCATCGTGGTCGCCCAGACCGACCCCTCGGCCGGTGCCCTGGGCTTCAGCCTGCTGGTGGTGGAACGGGGGATGCCGGGCTTCGAACGGGGCCGCAACCTGGACAAGCTGGGCCTGAAGGCGCAGGACACCGCCGAACTCAGCTTCAGCGATGTCCGGATCCCCGCCGCCAACCTGCTCGGTGAAGAGGGCAAGGGCTTCATCCACCTGATGCAGAACCTCCCACAGGAGCGGCTGTCGATCGCGGTGATGGCGGCCGCGGCGATGGAAACCTGCCTGGACTACACCTGTCAGTACGTCCGTGACCGCAAGGCCTTCGGTAAGCCGATCGGCGCCCTGCAGAACACCCGGTTCGTGCTCGCCGAACTGGCCACCAAGGCCACGGCCGTACGGGTGCTGGTCGACCGGTGCATCACCGAGCTCAACGCGGGCACCCTCTCGGCCGAGGATGCCGCCATGGCCAAATGGTGGAGCACCGAGGAGCAGGTCGATCTCATCGACCGCTGCCTGCAGTTGCACGGCGGCTACGGCTATATGCGCGAATACCCGATCGCCCAGGCCTACCTCGACGCGCGCGTGCAGACCATCTACGGCGGCACGACCGAGATCATGAAGGAGATCATCGGGCGGTCGCTGAAACTGTCTTGACAGTCTGAGGTTTCAGGGCCCTTGTCCCGGCTGCGTCCCGCTGCGGGGCGCCGGCCGGAAATCGAAATACCTGTATCCCGTCGGGGTACAGGTATTTCAGTCTGCCCGCCCCGGCCCGGTGATCAGCGGGAGGTCCAGGGTCGTGCGGATGCCCGGTGCGGCGGCCACCACCGCGGGTACCGCGTTGACCACCCGCATGGCCGTGGCCACCAGTCCGGCGTGGTTGTGGTCGCCGTTGTCGCTGGACAGGCAGAGATCCATGGCGTAATTGGGCTCGCCGGTGATCTCGACGCGGTACGAGCCGCCCTCCTGGGCCGGCCGAGGCCAGTCGGGTGCCAGATCCGCGCGCGTCCGGGTGATGTGTTCCAGCACCGTGACGACCCGGTCGCCGACCATCCCACGGACCTCGAAGCGCATGGCCGCGGTGGTACCGGCCGCGACCGTGCCCGCCGCGATCTCGATGTCCTCGGGTGCGGGGATCCGTTCGTGGGTTTCGGTGACCGCGTCGAGTTCCACGCCCAACCCGGCTGCCGGCTGGCGCACCACGCTGCCCCAGGCCAGGGAGAGCACCCCGGGTTGCAGGAGCATGGGAGTCTCGTCCACGGGCTTGCCGAATCCCATGATGTCGAACATCACCGCGGCATTGTCGTAGGTCGCGTAGTCGAGGATCTCCATACAGCGGATCCGATCCACTCGCCGGCAGGTACCGGCCAGCGCCAGCGGCAGCAGGTCGTTGGCGAAGCCGGGGTCGATTCCGTTGACGAACAACGACGCACCGCCCGCGGCAGCGGCCTCCTCGATGGGGGCGAGCATATCCGGCGGCAGCACCTGCCAGGGGTATTGCAGGAAGACCGGGGCACTCGCGACGATATTCACGCCGGCGGCCAGAATCGTGCGCAGATCCGCGAGCGCCTCGACGAGCCGATTGTCGGTCATCGCCGTGTAGACCACGCAATCCGGCTTCGCGGCCAAGAGCGCGGCGGCGTCGGTGGAGGCCAGGATCCCGGTGCGGGTCGCCGACCCGGCGAGTTCCCCGGCGTCGCGGCCTTCCTTGGCGCTGCCGGACACCTTGACGCCGACCAGTTCGAACCGGGGATCGTCGATGATCCCGGCCAGGGCGTGACGGCCGACATTGCCGGTGCCCCAGTGCACTACGCGGTACGGCACAGCTGTCTCCTCACAGATCCGGAATGGGGATATCGAGATTCGGGGCGATCAGGCCGCCGTCGGTCTCGATCACTTTCCCGGTCAGGTAACCGCCCGCCGGGGACGCCAGGAACAGCGCGGTGGCCGCGATATCGGCGGGATCGCCGATCCGGCGCAGCGGGGTGGCCTTCTCCAGGGCGCCACGCAGGGCGTCATCGGCGGCGACGACCTCGAGCGCCGAGGTCGCGATGGAGCCGGGCGCGATGGCATTGACCCGGATGCGCGGGCACAGATCCATGGCGGCCAGCCGGGTGTAGTGCGCGAGCGCGGCTTTGGCGGTCCCGTAGGCGGCGAACGCACGACCGGGAAGCCGGCCCATCGTCGAGGTGATGTTGATGATCGACCCCCCGTCGGCGGTGTCCAGCATGATCGGTACGGCAGCCCGGACCAGGGCGTGGGCATTGGCGACATTGAAGCCGAATGCCCGGGTCAGGGCGTCGGGCGTGGTATCCAGCAGTGGGGTGGGCATGGCGCCGCCGACATTGTTCACGACGATATCGAGCCGCCCGAACTCCGCCGACGCGGTCTCGGCGAGGGCGGCGCAGGCCGCGGGATCGGCGAGGTCGGCGACCACGATATGGGCCCGCCGCCCCGTCCGGCGGATCTGCTCGGCCACCGCGGTCAGGTCGGATTCGGTGCGGGCAGCGATCACGACGTCGGCGCCCGCCTCGGCGAAGCCGAGGGCGATGGCCGCGCCGAGTCCGCGCCCGGCGCCGGTCACGATGGCGACCCGGTCGTCGAGCCGGAACCGGTCCAGAATCATGGCGCCTCCTGAAGTATGCTGATATCGACTATTCGACGTTCATTTATCGAATAGTCGATGCAGTGTAGATCCCGGGATATCGGGCGACAAGGGAGCATCGGATATGGCGACGGCCGGGTCCCCGCCGACACGCCGGGTGGTGGCGGTGGTCGAACTGCTCGCGGAATCGGAGCGGGCACTCACCGTTTCGGAGATCGCCGAACGTCTGGGGCTGGCCCGGGCGACGGTCACCGCGGTGCTCACCGAGTTGTGTGAGGCGCATTGGGTGGTCCGGGACGCGAGCCTGGCCTACCGGCGCGGACCGGCGCTGGCCCGCCTGTCACCCGCCGAACCCGTGGGTGCGTCCGTCGCGGTGGGCGCCGAGCTCGCGGCGCTGGCCGAGGCCGCCGCTTGCGGAGCCACCCTGAGCCGCATCTCCGACGATCGGCTCACCATCGTCGCCAAACACTATGCGGGTGCACGGATAGTGCCGGGCCTGTCCGTCGGGCAGTCGGTTCCGGTCGTCTACCCCGCGGGGGCCGCGGTGATGCCGTGGCGGACCCCTGCCGAACGGCAGCGCTGGCTGGCAACGACGCACGGGCGGCCCGGGGCGGCGGAACTACTCGACTTCGTCACCGCGCACGGATTCGCCATGTTCCGGCCCGAAGCCGACGACGCCGGGCTGGTGGATCTGCTGACCGAACTATTCGGCGCGCTCGGCGCCGAACTCCTGCAGCCGAAGTTGCGGGTCGAGGCGCTGCGGCAGCTGGGCCGGTTGACCTCGCGGGCGTACACCGAGGCCGATATCCGCACCCGGCACCCGCTACCGCTCAGCTATGTCTCCGCGCCGGTGTTCCACGGCGACGCAGCGCCCTACGAGGTCCAGCTCGGCCCGTTGCGGGCGGAGGCCGGTCCGGCGGATCGGGCCCGGTATATGGACATCGTGCGTGCGGGAGCCCGGTCGATCTCGGTGGCACTGCGGACCGCGGACGGTTGAGACGGTGCCGGGCGCCGACACGGACTGTGCGCCGATCGCCGGCGGACCGGGGCCTATGCGTCGTCTCCGCCGCGCAGTAGATCGGCCACCCCGCCCGGAGTCCAGTGACCTGCGGCACCCGGGCGACTGGCCAGATAACCGGCTGTTTCGGGGACCGACCACCGGTGCGCCGCCCGCAGACCCGCGCCGATCCGGCGGAGATACGCGGCGGCCGGTGGATTTCCGCCGATCTCGCGCCAGCGCCACGGGGCGGTGCAGGTCAGGATCGGTATGCCGTCGAATGCGCCCGGGCAGACCAGGGTTTCGTAGCGACCGGGGCCGAGACGTGACCGGCCGGTGCGCACCGCCTCGGTCGGGTCCAGATCGGTTCCGGCCGGACGATACATCTCCTGGGCGGCGATATCGCTGAACTGCGCCCGGGTCAGCAGGTAGGCGCGTACCGGGGTCTCGGCGGGGGTGGCAGAATCGTAGAAGGCGCGGCCGCCGGTCCAGATCACCGATTCGGTGGCGAAATAGAGCAGTCCGGGGAGTACCAACGCGATGGAACGCGCCGGCGCCGTCCGGTCGCGGCAACCCTCCGGGGCACCGAGCGGGCGGTGCATCGCGCCGGTGGGGCGGGCCCCGGTGAGGTAGCAGCGCAGGCGCTCCGGGTCGGTATTCGACCCGTAGGCGGCGTACCAGAACCGGTCCGGGACCGGCCCGGAACCAAGCGCCGATCGCGGCCTGGCGATCGCGACCTGGGGTGTTGCCATGGGCTCCTCACCGCCCCCGGGAGAAGGCCCGGCACCGGCGCGTGCCCGGTGCCGGTGGGCGGCCTCAGATCTTGCGGATCACGGTCACGACCTTGCCGAGGATGCGCGCGTCGTTACCCGGAATCGGTTCGAAATGCGGATTGTGCGGCATCAGCCAAACGTCCTTGCCGCTGCGTTTGAACGTCTTCACGGTCGCTTCGCCGTCCAGCATCGCCGCGACGATATCGCCGTTGTCGGCCACGTTCTGCTGCCGGACCACCACCCAGTCGCCGTCGCAGATGGCGGCGTCGACCATGGATTCGCCGACCACCTTCAGCAGGAACAGCGAACCGTCGCCGACCAGCTCGCGGGGGAGTGGGAACACGTCTTCCACCGCCTGTTCCGCCAGGATCGGTCCACCGGCGGCGATTCGTCCGAGCACCGGTACATAGGTCGGGATCGGCCGATCGGAATCGCCCGCCGCGTCGGATGCGGCCGCGGTATCGGCGGGGGGCAGGGTGGTCACCGAGCGGACCGCCTCGTCCATACCGCGAACATCCACGGCGCGAGGACGATTCGGGTCGCGACGTAGATACCCCTTGCGCTCCAGGGTGCGCAGCTGGTGCGCGACCGAGGAGGTGGAGTTCAGGCCGACCGCGTCACCGATCTCGCGGATGCTGGGCGGATAGCCGCGCAGACTCACCGAGGAACGGATGACCTCGAGGACCTTGCGCTGACGCACGGTGAGATCCACACCGGTCGCCCCCGGTTCGGTGCCGGGGCCGGCCCCGTCACCCGTGTCGTCTGATTGGCTCACCACAACCGCCCTTTCTCGTCGGTCTCCGGCCCGGTGACCGCCGTCCCGGCAGACGGCCCGGACCGGCTGTGCCCGAGGTTTGATGTCGTGCAGTGAATCTAGTCGGCGCTCTCCGATCTATCAAACATCTGTTCGAGGTATGTCCGGCGTTGCTACTGACATTATCCCTCCAGCGTGGTAGAAATCGAACATCAGTTCGTCGAACGTTTGATCGAATACCGCCATTGGTTCCGCGAGCAACCAGCACGGAGGTCTATCCGATGAACACCGCCATCAGCGTGACCGGCACCGGCACGCGGGAAGACGTCACCACCCGGGTCCGGTCCGGTCCGGTCCCGCCGGGGGAGACCGGAACGACCCGCCCGGACGAGGGCGAGAGGCCGGGGCCGGACACGCGGCGGCCCGATCCGCCCCGCCCATGTGCCGCGACGACGGCGCCGCACCGGGGCGGGGCGAACCGGTACCGCCCGGTCGTCCGGCCGGCGGCGCCGGTGGTGCGCCGCGGGCCGGCGGTGGCGCCACGGCCCCGGCCACCCGAACCCGGCGATCTGGTGGAGCGGGCCCGGGCCGGTTACGCGGCGACGGCTCTGACCGCCGTGATCACCGCGACGGTGGTGGTCGCCTTCCTCGCGCTGGCGCATCTGCGGGCCCCGGATCCGGCGCCCGGGCCGGCACTGCCCGGAATTCCGGCCGCGCCGATGTCCGGTCCGGCCGCCGACGCGCCCGGGTCGCGGTAGCGTGTCGGCGGCGCGTGTGTCCGGACCAGGGGTGAGCGCGCGCACGGCACACCCCGTACCGGTATCCTCGAGGTGTTATGCACTCGAGCCGGTGCGTGTGACCGGCCCACCCGTACCCGGGCACCGGCCCGGTACCCGCGCTCGCCGGACCCGCGACCGGCGCCGGTTCGGCCGCGAGCGTTCGCAGCGACGAAGGACCCCGGATGCACTGCCCGTACTGCCGACACCCCGACTCCCGGGTCGTCGACTCGCGACTGGCCGACGAGGGCGCCGCCATTCGCCGCAGACGCTCCTGCCCGGAATGCGGCCGCCGTTTCACCACGGTGGAGACCGCGATCCTGTCGGTGGTCAAACGCAGCGGCGTCACCGAGCCGTTCAGCCGGGAGAAGGTGATCCGCGGGGTCCGGCGCGCCTGCCAGGGCCGCGAGGTCGACGACGACGCGCTGAACCTGCTGGCCCAACAGGTGGAGGATGCGGTCCGGGCCAAGGGGGCACCGGAAGTGCCGAGTCATGAGGTCGGCCTGGCGATTCTCGGGCCGCTACGCGAACTGGACGAGGTGGCGTATCTGCGTTTTGCCTCGGTCTACCGATCTTTCACCTCCGCCGAGGATTTCGAACGCGAGATCCGGGATATGCGGCAGGCGCGGGCAGCGGTCGGCCCCGGGGACTGAGCGGTCGGACTCAGCGACGCACGGCCGCGATCGCCTTCTGGACCCGCTGGGTGGAGACCGGATACGGCGTGCCCACCTTTTGGGCGAACAGGCTTACCCGCAACTCCTGGATCATCCACCAGATATCGGTGACATCGGGTGCGTTCCGCCGCGACTCCGGTAACCGGATCAGCAACCGGTCGTAGGCGGCCAGTGCGGCGTCCACGTCCGTCATCGCCCGGCGGTCGCGTACCGCGGACCCGGGCAGGGCCGTGAGCCGGGCTTGCGCCGCGCGGAGATACCGGGGCAGTTCCCGCAGCCGGGCCGGGCCCCATTCGGAGACGAACCCGTCGAACAGCAACTCCGCCAGCTGATCCCGGACATCCTCGGCGATATCGGCTTCTCGGACACCGTTCAACGCAGTCGACACCTCATGCGCCGCCGCCAGGACCGGCACGACCAGCCGGACGATCCGGGTGACCACCTCGTTCAGCTTCGGCCGCAGCGCCGCGACCAGACGCTCGAACTGCGCGGGGTCGCGGACGGGTCCGCCCGCGGCGGCGATGAGCTGGTCGGCGGCCGCGGCGCGGCAGTCCTCGACCAGCGCGTCGACCGATCCGTACGGGTTCTGGCTGAGTACCAGCCGATCCGCCGGGGACAGGCCCGCGGTGACGCCGCGCACCGAGGTGGGGATCGCGTTGAGCACCAGCGCCCGGGTTCCGGCCCGCATGGCCCGGGCCTGTTCGGCGGGCGAGGTGAGCACGCGGACCGCCACTCCGCCGGTCTCCGGGACCAGCGCGGGATAACCGGTGATGGTCTGGCCGCCCACTTCCCGGCGCACCGTGGCGTCCAGGGTGCCCAGGGATTCCGAGGTCCACACGGTGGCGGGGGCGCGTTCGGCATTGGCCGTGGCCGCGGCCACCGAGGCGGAGACCTGGTCGGTCAGGCGGGTCCGCAGCTGCGCCAGACTCTTGCTGGTGGTCAGCACGCGGCCGTCGGTATCGGTGGCGGCGAAGGTCATTCGGAGGTGCTCGGGCAGCGCGGCCGGGTCCATATCGCCGGGGGCGATCGGCGTGGCCGCCAGGCGGGTCAGCTCCCGGGCCAGCCCGGTCCGCAGCGGTTCCGCCCGCGGGGTGAGGACGCGCAGGGCGGCGGCCGCGAAATCCGGCGCGGGGACCACCGTGCGCCGCAACTGTTTCGGCAGAGTCTTGATCAGCGCCGCGGCCAGTTCCGCGCGCATGCCCGGCACCAGCCAGTCGAACCCGACCGCCCGGACATGGGCCAGCTGCGCCACCGGAATGCGCACGGTCACACCGTCGTCGGCCTGGCCCGGTTCGAATTGGTAGGTGAGCGGGAAGGACAGCTCGCCCTGGCGCCAGGCGTCCGGGAAATCCGTGGGGTCCAGCCGGTTGGCGTTCTCGTTCACCACCGTCTCGGTCGTGAAATCGAGCTGGTGGGGATCCTGCCGGCGGGCTGTTTTCCACCAGGTGTCGAAATGCCGGACCGAGACGATATCGGCGGGAATCCGGCGGTCGTAGAACTCGAAGAGCACCTCGTCGTCGACGAGGATGTCCCGGCGGCGGGCCCGGTGCTCGAGATCGGCGATATCGTCGAGCAGTGCCCGGTTGCGATGGAAGAACTCGTGCCGGGTCTGCCATTCGCCCTGTACCAGGGCGTGCCGCAGGAACAGCTCCCGCGAGACCTCGGGGTCGATACGTCCGTAGTCGACCGGCCGGCCGGTCACCAGCGGAACACCGTAGAGGGTGACGCGTTCGTAGGCCCGGGCGGCGCCGCGCTTGGACGACCAATGCGGTTCGGAATAGATACGTTTGACCAGATCTCCGGCGAGCCGTTCGGCCCATTCGGGCTCGACACGGGCGGCGATCCGGCCCCACAGGCGTGAGGTCTCCACCAGTTCCGCGGCCATCACCCAGCGCGGCGGTTTCTTGGCCAGGGAGGAACCCGGGAAGATCATGAACTTGGCGTTACGGGCGCCGAGGAACTCCCGGGACTCGGCTTCCCGGACCCCGATATGCGACAGCATGCCCGACAGCAGCGCCTGATGGACGGCGGTCGCGTCCCACGGATCGGTGTCCGGGGTCATCTCCTCGACCGGCCGGGGGGCCGCGGTGGCGGTCCGTACGGGCTCGGCGGCTTCCCGTTCCGGCTTCGCGCCGTTGCGGCCGCGTCCGCGCCGCGGACCGTTCTCGGAGCGTGCGGGGCGGGAATCCTTCGCCTCGGGCTCGGCGGCCGGTTCGTGCAGTGACCAGCCCATCCCCTTGGTGATGGTGCGCAGCTGGCCGTACAGGTCCTGCCATTCGCGGATCCGCAGGTAGTGCAGGAACTCCTCGCGGCACATCCGCCGGAAACGGTTCGCGGACAGTGCCCGCCGCTGCCCCGTGAGGTACTCCCACAGCCGCAGGTACGCCAGGAAATCCGAATTCGGCACGGTGAACCGGGCATGTTTCGCGTCGGCGGCCTGCTGCTGATCGACCGGCCGTTCGCGGACGTCCTGGATCGACAGGGCGGCCACGATCACCAGCATTTCGGCCAGACAGCCGTTGCGGTGGGCCTCGACGAGCATCCGGCCCATTCGCGGGTCCACCGGCAGACGCGCCATCTCCCGGCCCGTCGGCGTCAGGGTGGGCCCCGGTTCGGCCCGGCGGCGCTTCCGACCCGCTCCTGCCTCGTCGCGGTCCGCTGTTTCCGCGTCCCGGGCACCGGCTTCCGAGTCCGCCGCCGGCGGGCGCTTGTCCGGCATGCCGCGGGCGAGGGCGCCCAGCTCTTCCAGCAGGGCGATACCGTCGCGGACCGCGCGCTGGTCCGGCGCCTCCACGAACGGGAACCGTTCCATCTCGCCCAGCCCGAGCGCGGTCATCTGCAGGATGACCGCGGCGAGGTTGGTACGCAGGATCTCCGGATCGGTGAACGCCGGCCGGGATTCGAAATCGTCCTCGGAGTACAGGCGGATGCAGATACCGTCGGCGACGCGGCCGCAGCGCCCGGACCGCTGCCGCGCCGAGGCCTGCGAGATCGATTCGATCGGCAGCCGCTGCACCTTCGTCCGCATGGAATAGCGGGAGATCCGGGCGGTCCCGGGATCGACCACATAGCGGATACCCGGCACGGTGAGCGAGGTCTCGGCGACATTGGTGGCCAGTACCACCCGACGGCCGGTGTGCGAGGCGAACACCCGGTGCTGTTCGGCCGCGGACAGGCGGGCGTACAGCGGCAGGATCTCGGTCCGGGAGAGTTTCAGCTCCGCGAGCGCGTCCGCGGTATCACGGATCTCCCGTTCACCGGACAGGAACACCAGCACATCGCCGTCCCCTTCGGCGAAGAGTTCGGTAACCGCCGCGCAGATCGCATCGACCGGATCGCGGTCGACCGGCCGGTGATCTTCTTCTTCGTCGTCCTCCTCGGGCGCCGGCAGGGCCAGCGGCCGGTACCGGATCTCCACCGGGTACGACCGGCCGGAGACCTCCACGATCGGCGCCGGATTGCCCGCGGCGTCGGCGAAATGCCGGGCGAACAGTTCCGGGTCGATGGTGGCCGAGGTGATGACGATCTTCAGATCCGGCCGCCGGGGGAGCAGCTGTTTCAGGTAGCCGAGCAGGAAATCGATATTGAGACTGCGTTCGTGGGCCTCGTCGATGATGATCGTGTCGTAGGCGCGCAACAGCCGGTCCCGCTGGATCTCGGCGAGCAGGATGCCGTCGGTCATCAACTTGACCAGCGTGTGCTCGGCGGCATGATCGGTGAAACGGACCGTATAGCCGACCGCGTCGCCCAGCTCGGTCCCCAGTTCCGTGGCGATCCGTTCGGCGACCGTGCGCGCCGCCAGCCGGCGGGGCTGGGTGTGCCCGATCGCCCCGCGGATACCCCGGCCCAGCTCCAGGCAGATCTTCGGGATCTGGGTCGTCTTACCGGAGCCGGTTTCCCCCGCCACCACCACGACCTGGTGGGCGGCGATGGCGGCGGCGATATCGTCGCGTCGCCCGGTGACCGGCAGCTGCTCGGGATACGTGATCGCCGGTACCGCCGCCCGCCTGGCCGCGATACGTTCCTCGGCCGCCGTGATCTCGGACTCGATCCGGGACAGGTCGCCGCCGCGCACTCGATCCAGTTGCCGGTGCAGCCGGTGTTCGTCGCGGAGGGTGAGAGAAGCCAACCGGGTACGAAGCTCCCGGTGCGTGACTGCGGTCCTGGTCATTGCATCGACCAGCCTATCGAAACCCGGCGTCCGGCCGGGTCGCGGCCCGGCCCGGTCCCGGCGGCCGGCGGTGACGCGGGCGGTGTCCGGCGGATCGAAGACCTCCCTGCGGCCGATCGGTCGTGCGAATATGGACGTGGTGCGCTTTTGTGAAAGGCGGTGCGGCATGGCCGGATTCGTACTCGACCAGGCCGGGGTGCGGGCCCTGGTGGCACTGGCGTTCGCCGTGGCGGCGCTGGTGGTGCTGGCCCGGGTGATGTTCGCCGCACCGGTGCTCGCGACGGGGGAGTCCGAGGGTGGTGCCGTGGGCTGCGGCGACGCGGCGCACGGCGGTGATCACGAATCCGACGCCGCGCATCTGCTGATGTGCGCGGTCATGCTGGTGATGGTGCTGTTCCCCACCCGGGTGCACAGCCATGCCCTGCACGGTGTGCTGCTCGCGATGACGCTGGTGTTCACCCTGCTGCTGGGCGACCGTCTCGTGCGCTGGTACCGCGATGCGTATCCACGGGCGGGGCAGCGTGCGGCGGCCATCGGGTACCACCTGGTCGCGGCCGCGGTGATGCTGTTCACGATGGCGGGACACAGTGATGGCGGGCACAGCGCGGGCCCGGGGCCGGCCGCTGTCTTCGCCGCTCTGTTCCTGGTGGACGCCGTCGTGGTGCTGGTCTCGGTGCGCAGCGGGCGGGCACGCTGGTGGGCCGCGCATCCGGTCGCGCCGCCCGCGGGCCGCGGGCTGCCCGTCGCCGTGCTCCCGCATCTGATCATGGATCTCGGTATGGCCTATATGCTGCTGGCCTGACCGCCGGTGGCCCGGCCGCGCAGCACCGTCGAGATCCGGACGTGTTCGGGAGCGAGCGCCGCGCGCAGCAGCTCGGCCACCGCACCGGCACTGTCCGCGGCGGTGCCGCAGGTGAACACATCGACGAAGATATCCCCGGTCTCCGGGTAGGTGTGCAGTGAGGCATGCGATTCGGCCAGCAGTGCCAGCACGGTCACCCCGTGCGGGTCGAATTGTTTACCGACGACCTCGCAGACGGTCACCCCCGCGGCGGACAGCGCGTGCCGCAGCACGGCCTCGAGCCGCTCGAGATCGTCGCACAGCGCCCGGTCCACCCCACCGAACTCGGCCAGCACGTGCCGACCGCTGAATTCCGGCGCCACCTTCGGCCTCATTCGCTCGCGGCGGTCCCCGGGATCACCCCGACACCACCGTGACCTCATCGAAGACCACATCACCGGCCGCATCGGATTCGGCCAGGTCGACGGTGGCGACCAGGGCCCAGCCGTGATCGCCCGCCGGATCGTCGAGGGTCTGGCGCACCTGCCAGAAACCGGGCCGCGCCTCGACCCGGAACAGTTGTGGGCCGCGCGCGTCGGGCCCGGTACCGATGGTGTCGTATTCGTCGAAATAGGGGCCGAGATCGGCCGCCCAGTCCGGGCCGGGGGACAGTTCCGCCAGTTCGTCCCAACGCTGCCGGGCGGCCAGTTCGACCCGGCGGAACACGGCATTACGCACCATCACCCGGAACGCGCGCTCGTTGGCCGTGACCGGGCGCACGCTCTCCCCGCCGAACGCGATCTGCTCGGCGTCGGTCTCCGCGCCCGCCCCGGTCAACTGCTCCCATTCGTCGAGCAGACTGGAATCGACCTGCCGCACCAGCTCGCCCAGCCATTCGGTGAGATCGTCGAGTTCTTCGCTGCGCGCCGACTCCGGCACGGTCCGGCGCAAGGCGCGGTAGGCATCGGCGAGGTAGCGCAACACCACCCCCTCGGAGCGGGCGAGTTCGTAGTAGGAGATCAGCTCGGTGAAAGTCATGGCCCGCTCGACCATGTCGCGCACCACCGATTTCGGTGACGGCGCGAACTCCGACAACCACGGGTGCCCGGCCCGGTAGGTCTCGTAGGCGCCTTCGATCAGCTCCGCGAGCGGCTTCGGCCAGGTGATGTCCTCGAGCAGTTCCATCCGCTCGTCGTAATCGATACCCTCGGCCTTCATCTCGGCCACGGCCTCCCCGCGCGCCTTGTGCTGCTGCGCCATCAGCAGCTGGCGGGGATCCTCGAGGGTGGCCTCGACCAGCGACACCATATCGAGCGCGTAGCTCGGCGACGCGCTGTCGAGCAGTTCGAATGCGGCGAGGGCGAATGGCGACAGCGGCTGGTCCAACGCGAAATCCCGCTGCAGGTCCACGGTGAGCCGCGCGTAGCGGCCGTGCTCGTCGGGTTCGGGGAGCTGCTGTACCACGCCGGCATCCCGCAGCGCGCGGTACAGCCGGACGGCGCGCAGGATATGGCGCCGCTGTGCCGGTCGCGGTTCGTGATTGTCCTCCAGCAGATGCCGCATGGCCCGGAAACAATTGCCCGGCCGGGCGATCACATTCAGCAGCATCGCGTTGGTCACCGCGAAACGCGACACCATGGGTTCGGGCGCGGCGGCGACCAGCCGGTCGAAGGTCTCCTCGCTCCACGAGACGAATCCCTCGGGTGGTTTGCGGCGCTGGACCTTGCGCATCTTTTTGGGGTCGTCACCGGCTTTGGCCAGCAACCGGGTGTTCTCGACCTCGTGTTCGGGTGCCTGCACCACCACCGTGCCCATGGTGTCGAAACCGGCCCGTCCGGCCCGTCCCGCGATCTGGTGGAATTCCCGCGCCTTGAGCCGCCGGGTGCGCACCCCGTCGAATTTGGTGAGACCGGTCAACAACACGGTGCGGATCGGGACATTGATCCCGACGCCCAGGGTGTCGGTACCGCAGACGACCTTCAGCAACCCGTCCTGGGCGAGGCGCTCCACCAGCCGGCGATATTTGGGCAGCATTCCGGCGTGATGGACGCCGATACCGTGCCGGATGAGGCGGGAAAGAGTTTTTCCGAAACCGGACGAGAAGCGGAACGCGCCGAGAGCTTCCGCGATGGCGTCCTTCTCGGCCCGGCTGGCGAAGTTCGCGCTGGTCAGCGCCTGCGCCCGTTCCAGAGCCGCGGCCTGGGTGAAATGCACGACATACACCGGGGCCTGATGAGTGGTGACCAGCTCGGTCAGCGTTTCGGTGATCGGCGTGCGCGCGTAGGAGAAGTGCAGCGGCACCGGGCGTTCCGTACCCGCGACCACCGCGGCGGCGCGGCCGGTGCGCCGCTCGAGGTCGGCGGCGAAGAAATCGACCTCGCCGAGTGTGGCCGACATCAGCAGGAACTGCGCGCGGGGTAGCTCGAGCAGCGGCACCTGCCAGGCCCAGCCGCGGTCGGGATCGGCGTAGAAATGGAATTCGTCCATCACCACCTGCCCGATATCGGCGTCGGGTCCCTCCCGCAATGCCAGATTGGCGAGGATCTCGGCGGTGGCGCAGATGATGGGCGCGGTCGGGTTCACCGCGGCGTCCCCGGTCACCATGCCCACCCGTTCGGCGCCGAAAACTTCGCACAGCGCGAAGAATTTCTCGCTCACCAGCGCCTTGATCGGCGCGGTGTAGTAGGTGCGCAGCCCCTGGGTCAGCGCGAAGAGATGAGCACCCACGGCGACCAGCGATTTTCCGGAACCGGTGGGAGTGGCGAGAATGACATGGGATCCGGCCGCGAGCTCCAGCAACGCCTCGTCCTGAGCCGGATAGAGCGCGGTACCCTGCTCGGCGGCCCATATCGCGAACGACTCGTACAGTGCGTCGGCGTCGGTCCCCGGTATCTCGAGCAGTTCGGTCAGATCCACCCCGGACACCCTACGGGCTGCCGCGCCCCGATCACCGGCACGGTGGGCGTGTGCCGGGTCTCACCGGCCGCGGCGCGTCAGCCGCGTTCGTCGTCGTCGCCGGAGTAGCCGCCCTGCTCGGCGAGGAAACGCTCGAATTCGGCGCCCAGTTCGTCGCCGCTGGGCAGCTCACCCTCACCGACCAGCAGGCTGGACTGCCGTTCCTGGGCGCTGACGAAGGTGTCGTACTGGCGCTCCAGCGCGTGCACCACCGTCTCCACTTCCGCGTTCCCGGCGATGTGCTCGTTGACCTGCTCACGCACCCGCGCCGCTGCCTCACCCAGCGCGGCGAGCGGGAACTCGAGGCCCGCGTTCTCACCGACATGTTCGAGCAGGGTCTGCGCGGCTTCCGGGTAGGAGGTCTGCGCCAGATAGTGCGGGACGTGTACCGAGAAACCCAGCGATTCGTGCCCGTGCTGGGCCATGCGGTACTCCAGCAGCGTGGCCGCGCTCGCCGGTACCTGCAGTTCACCCGGCCAGCGCTGATTGTCCGGGATGAGATCGCGGTTGGACGAATGCGCGGTGAGCCCCAGCGGCCGGGTGTGCGGAACCGCCATCGGGATGGCGCTGAGACCGATACTGCGGCGCACACCGAGCTGCTCGGCCAGCAACCGCACCGCGGTGGTGAACTTCTCCCAGCGCAGATCCGGCTCCATGCCCGCGAGCAGCAGGAACGGGGTGCCCCCGGTATCGCGCAGCGCCCACAGGTTCAGCTCGGGCTCGGCGTACTCGGAGAAATGATCGGTTTTGAAGGTCATCAGGGGGCGCCGCGAGCGATAGTCCAGCAGCTCGTCCACATCGAACGAGGCGACGAGTTCGCTCTCCAGGCTCTCCCGCAGGTGGGTCGTGGCCAGCCGGACCGCATGACCCGCGTCGGAGTACCCCTCCAAGCCGTGCACCAGGACCGGCCCCGAGCCGTCGTCGGACGACAGCTGCGGAGCGGGGAACTCCAGTTCGTACATTCGCGACTCGTAGTCCATCGCGTACTCCTTCCTGCGCGATCCGTGGCGGGCGGGTCGGGCAATACTGCTGGTATCCGCTGCCGTGCCGCGAGCCGCGAATCGCCCTCCATTGTCCCCCATGCAGATGTAGGGCCACACGCGGCCGTACATCGGCTCTCTGTGCTGACAACAGCGGTCGCCGCCGGTGAATTCCCCGGTCCCGGTGGCGGCGGGTCGGGGAGTCGGTGTGGTCTTGTGGCCGGTGCACGCACCGGGGAGTCTGGCACACTCCGCTCCTGGATGTACCCCATTTCCGAGTCGGCAACCCGGTCTCGGCGCGGGGGCGGGCCGCCGACCGGAGTTGTCCACAACCCCGAGTTGTCCACAGACTTCGTGAGAACCGGTGTTTTCCTAGTTCACGCCCGTACTGCGCGAGATCCGATACCGCATGATCGGGCCATGACCTCCGCTGCGCCGTTCTCCCGTCCCACCGCCGCCGACGCCCGGTCGGTCCCACCCCGTGCCGGCCGACCGGCCCCCGGCCCACCCAGCGCCGACCGGGCCGCGGGACGGTGCCCCACAGCGCGGGCGCTGGCCGCGCGCGGCGTGCCCCGCCCGGTTCCGGCGCCCGCCGCGCCCGGTGTGTGTGCTTCCCGCCCGCGCTTTCCCGGGCGGGGTATCTACGAGTACGCCGCGGCGTCACGGGCACGCTGCGCCGACCGGGCCGGTGACGAGTACGACCGCCCGCTCCGTACCGGCCCCGCCCGGCTCGACGACCCGGGAGATCTGCTGGCGGCGCTTCCCGCCATGCTCGGCTTCCGGCCGGAGCGTTCGCTGGTACTGGCCGTCCTGTGCGCGGCCCCCACGGCGGAGAGCGCGGTCATCGATCTCGTGGTGCGGTTCGACCTCCGGCAACCCCGCACCGGTGCCCCCTCCGATACCGAGACGGTGGCCGCCGCGGCCGCGCGGGTGTGTGCCCGCCCGGGCGTGGTCGGAGTGCTCGTCGTCCTGGTGGACGACGCGCTCACCGATGGCGAACCCGCTGGACCGCAACGGATCCCGGTATTCGGAGAACTGGAACGGCAACTGTCGTCCCGCGCCGTGCCGGTGCGCGGCGCCTGGGCCGCTCGGTCGATCGCGGCCGGACAGCCGTGGTGGAGCGTGACGGGTCCACCACGCCGCGGGCGGATCGCCGATCCGGTGGCCTCGGCGGTCACCCTCGGACGGGTTCTGGACGGCCGGCCGATCCGCCGCAGCCGGGACGAACTGACCGCGTTGGTCGCCCCGGACGATGTCCTGCGCGCGCGAGTGTCGAGTGAACTGGCGGAGGCCAGGGGCCGTGCCAAGGACAGATATGTGGCCGCCGCGCAGCGTGGCGATCCGGCCGGTTATCTGCGTGGCGAACTGATGACCGTGCTCTGGCTCATCGCGAACGCCGAATCCGGCCCCGGACTCGATGCCCGGGAGCTCGCCCAGATCGCGGTGGCCCTGCGTGACCGGGAGGTCCGCGATTCCGTCTTCGCCGTGGCCGATACCGCGCATGCCGAAGCGGCCGAGAGCCTGCTGGCCCTGCTGACCCGCGCGCTGGACGGCGCCGACCGGGCGGAAGCGGCGACCCTGCTGGGCTATTTCGCCTACGTGCGGGGCGACGGCCCGTTCGCCGGGATCGCCTTGGACGCGGCGCTGGATGCCGAGCCGCACCACTCCATGGCCGCACTGCTGCACACCGCCCTGGAGGCCGGTATGCGACCCGAACGCCTCCGCGATCTGGCGCAGTGCGGCCGGGACGCCGCCACCGCTCTGGGCGTCGACCCGGCCGCGGTGTGGTGAGGTCGGCTGCGGCCGGATCAGCGCGCGCTGTGCGCGCGCGAGCCGAGGCCCCGCAAATAGCTCCAGGCGGTGGAGACGATCTCGTCGAGGTCGTTGTGCTCCGGTTTCCAGCCGAGTTCGTCGATCGCGCGCCGGCTGGAGGCGATCAGCACGGCCGGGTCACCGGCGCGGCGCGGGGCGTCGACCGCGGCGATGGGTCCACCGGTGACCCGTTCGCACGCCGAGATCACCTCGCGTACGGAGAATCCTGTACCGCTACCGAGATTGAACACCCGGTGGGTGCTCGCCGCGGCGGTCTCCAGGGCCAGCAGATGCGCCTGCGCCAGGTCCAGGATATGGATGTAGTCGCGGACCGCGGTGCCGTCGTGGGTCGGCCAATCGGTGCCGAACACCGAAATCGAATCCCGGTGTCCCGCAGCCACCTGCAGCACCAGCGGGATCAGATGCGTCTCCACCACCCGGTTCTCGCCGAGACCGCCGTAGGCCCCGGCCACGTTGAAATAACGCAGGCTGGTGGCGGCCAGACCGTGCGCGACGGAATACGAGGTGATGGCGTGATCGATCGCCAGCTTCGAGGCGCCGTAGGGGTTGGTGGGGCGAGCCGGCGCGTCCTCGGTGATCGGAACCTGTTCCGGCTCGCCGTACACCGCCGCCGTCGAGGAGAACACCAATCGCCGGGTATCGGTTTCGCGCATCGCTTCGAGCAGGGCGAGTGTTTTCACCACATTGCCGTGCCAGTACTTCTCGGGTCGCTGTACCGATTCACCGACCAGCGATTGTGCCGCGAAATGCAGAACTCCGTCGAATTTCCGGGTGCGCAGCAGATCCGGCGCGACCTCGGCGATATCACCTTCGACGAATTCGACGCCCTTGGGCACCCCGTCGGCATTACCCGTCGACAGATCGTCGACGACCACCACCTCGTATCCCTGCTCCCGCAGCACGAGCGCGCAGACGCCACCCACATATCCGGCTCCGCCGGTAACCAGGAGTTTCATCGATCAGACCAGCTTCACCTGAACGGCGTGGGCCAACTCGTCGGGCAGTTCGTACCCCGAGTGGCCCGCTACCGTGATGACGACGGCGCCCGGTTTGCTCTCGACGGTGACCCGGGCGTCGGGCACCACGCCCGCCTCCCGCAGCCGGCCGATCACCTCGGGATCGGTCTGGATGTGTTCGGCCAGACGGCGCACCACCACCGCGTGCGTACGGCCCTGCGGGAGTTCGGACAACCGCTTCAGCGGTTCCTCCAGCAACTGGGCCGCGGAGATACCGAGTTCGTCCAGGCCGGGGATGGGGTTGCCGTAGGGAGAGGTCGTGGGGTGGTTGAGCACCTCGACCAGCCGCCGCTCGACCTCCTCACTCATCACATGTTCCCAGCGACAGGCTTCGGCATGCACGTTCTGCCAGTCCAGCCCGATGATGTCCACCAGCAACCGCTCGGCCAGCCGATGTTTGCGCATGACCGCGACCGCCATACTGCGGCCCTTCTCGGTCAGTTCGAGATGCCGGTCACCTGCGACGAGCAGCAGCCCGTCGCGTTCCATCCGGGCCACGGTCTGGCTGACCGTGGGGCCGCTCTGCTCGAGGCGCTCGGCGATCCGGGCACGCAGGGGTACTACGCCCTCCTCCTCGAGGTCGTAGATGGTACGGAGATACATCTCCGTGGTGTCGACCAGATCCTTCACTGTTGCCCCTTCGTCGGCACGAATTCTACCTGCGCACCAGCGACCCCGGTCGAAACGAACGGGTCGCTTGACGCGATGGGAATACATTCGGCGCGCGGCCCGACGCCGCAGTCGCGCATACATGTATTTCTACTGCATGACAACGTGCGAGGGGGTTTCACCCTTCCCGATACGGTTGCGATCATGGCCACTGCACCGCCGGACGTGAACTCCGGCTCCGGGGAACCGGGGACCGTTGTGTGGACCGACCGTTTCCTGGACTACTCGTGGACCCCCGAGCATCCGATGAAACCGGTCCGTCTGCAGTACACGATGGCGCTGGCGCGCTCGCTCGGAATACTCGACGGAATCGAACTGCTGGAGCCCGGCGCGGCCGATCGCGAGGAGTTGCTCCGGATACACACCGGCGACTACATCGAGGCGGTGCGCTCGGCGGTGCCGCGGGAGACGGTGGGCGACCTTCCGGTCGATCCGCCGTACGGGCTCGGGTCCAGCGATAATCCGGTGTTCCCCCGGATGCACGAGGCCGCGTCGGTGATCGTCGGCGGCACTCTGGCCGCGGCGCGTGCCATCGCCACGGGCGCCACGCGGCGGGCGGTGAGTATCGGCGGCGGTATGCACCACGCCATGCCCGGCCGGGCCGCCGGTTTCTGTGTGTACAACGACGCGGCGGTGGCCATCTCCTGGCTGCTCGACCACGGTTTCGACCGGATCGCCTACCTCGATGTGGATGTCCATCACGGCGACGGGGTGCAGCATGCGTTCTATCGGGACCCGCGGGTGCTCACCGTGTCGATCCACCAGCATCCCGCCACCCTGTGGCCGAATACCGGCTGGCCGGACGAGACCGGTAGCGGCTCCGGAGACGGCACCGTGATCAATCTCCCGCTGCTGCCGGGTACCCGCGATCCGCAATGGTTGCGCGCCTTCCACGCGGTGGTACCCGGTGCGGTGGCGGCATTCCGGCCCCAGCTGGTGGTCAGCCAGTGCGGGGTGGACACCCACCGCGAGGATCCGCTCGCGGAGCTGGAGTTGGGTATCGAGGGGCAGCGGGCGGCCTTCCTGGCGATGCGGGAGCTGGCCGACCGATATGCCGAGGGACGGTGGTTGGCGGTCGGTGGCGGTGGGTACGGCCTGGTACGGGTGGTGCCCCGGGCCTGGACCCATCTCCTGGGTATCGCACTCGACCGCCCAGTGGACCCGGCGACCGCGATACCGCAGGATTGGATCGATCTCGTGCACACCGACAGGCCGCGGGTATCACCGCCCCGAACCATGGGCGACGGGGTGGATATCGCGTTCCGGCGCTGGGACGGTCCCGGGGGGACCGCCGAAACCGGGGACGCCCGGTTCGACCGCGCCCAGCGCGCCGTCGATACGGCCGTTCTCGCCACCCGCCGAGCGTGCTTCGGCCCGCTCGGCCTCGACCCGGAGGATCCGCGTGACTGACCCCACCGACTGTGTTCCCGACGACCCGCCTCCGGCGCCGCTGCACTGGCAGTCCGATGTCCTGGCCTCCGACGGCGGTGTGGTGCGGGTGCGCCCGATCACTCCGGGCGACGCCGACGAACTGCAGCGATTCCACACCGCGCTGTCCGAGCGCAGCCGCTACCTGCGTTATTTCGGGCCCTATCCGCGGATATCGCCGAAGGATCTGCACCGCACCACCCACCTCGACTACCGGGACCGGGTGGGGCTCGTCGTCGTCCTGGGGGACGCGATCATCGCCGTCGGGCGCTACGAGATTCTGGACCGGACCGGCTCGCGCGCGGCGGAGGTCGCCTTCGTGGTGGCCGACGAGCACCAGGGACGCGGGCTCGGATCTATCCTGCTCGAACATCTGGCCGGCGCGGCCGCGGAGAACCGGGTCGACACCTTCGTCGCCGAGGTGCTGGCCGAGAACACGGTGATGGTCACCGTGTTCCGTGAGGCGGGTTACCAAGTGGAGCGCAGCCGTGACGGCTCGGTGCTGCATCTGGAATTCGCCATCGACCCCACCGAGGCGTTGCGCTCGGTGCGCGACGCGCGGGAACGTGCCTCGGAGGCACGCAGTGTGGGCAATCTGCTGGCTCCACGGTCGGTGGCGGTGATCGGCGCGACCCCGAGTACCGCCCGCGTCGGTGGTGTGGTGCTGGCCAATCTGCTGGACGGAACGTTCCAGGGGGCGGTGTACCCGGTGAACCCCGCGCGGCGTTCGGTCCGCGGTGTCCACGCGTATCCGACGGTGCGCGATATCCCGGACGAGGTGGACCTGGCCGTGGTCGCGGTCCCCGCGGCCGCCATCGGGTCGGTGCTCGACGACTGTATGGCCAAGGGGGTCAAGGGCCTACTGGTGCTGTCGGCGGGGTTCGGTGAGACGGGGGAGCAGGGTCGCAGCGCGGAGGCCGAACTGGTCGCGGCCGCCCGGGGACACGGCATGCGTGTCGTGGGGCCGAGCGCGTTGGGCATCGCGAACACCGACCCGGCGGTCGGTCTCAACGCCACACTCGCCACCCTGTTGCCGGGCCGTGGGCGGATCGGATTCTTCTGTCAGTCGGGGCCGCTCGGGGTGGCCATCCTCGCCGAGGCCGCCACGCGCAATCTGGGGTTGTCCACCTTTGTCTCCGCCGGTAACCGTGCCGATGTCTCCGGTAACGATCTGCTGCAGTACTGGGATACCGACGCCGACACCGATGTGATCCTGTTGTACCTGGAGAGTTTCGGTAATCCGCGTAAATTCTCCCGCATCGCGCGCCGGGTGGCCCGCAACAAACCGATCGTCGCGGTCAGTCCCAGCCGGCTGGCCGCGCGCGGGATGTCGGACGGCGGGCTGGATCGGTCCATCGTGCGCGATCTCTTCGCGCAATCCGGTGTAGTGCAGGCGGATTCGATATCCGAGATGTTCGACTGCGCGGCCCTGCTGGGCTATCAGCCGCTGCCCCGCGGGCCGCGGCCGGCCGTTGTGGGCAACAGCACCGCACTCAACTGGCTGACCTCCGACGCGGCGCGCAGTGAGGGGCTCACCGTGGTCGAACCGGTGGACCTCGGTCCGCAGGCCACACCCGAGGACTTCCGGATCGCTGTCGCCGCGGCACTCGAAGCCGAGAACACCGATGCGGTGATCGTAATCTTCGCGCCGCCGATCCCGCTGCCGCAGACAGGATATGCCGAGGCGATCCGGGCGGCTGTGGCCTCGGTGCCCGCGACCAAACCGGTGCTCACCACCTTTGCCGACGGAGACGGTATCCCGAATCTGCTGGCCGTCCGTGGTGCCGGCGCGGCCGCGATCCGCGGATCCATTCCGTCCTTCCCCGATCCGGCGCGCGCGGTCCGCGCTCTGGCCAGAGTGCATCGCTACGCGCGCTGGCGCGATCTGCCCGCCTCCCCGGCCCCCGATACCGTCCACACCGGCGACGAGAACGGGCGACCGGCCGGTATCGACAGCGAGCGGGCCGTGCGGCTGATGGAGCAGTGGACGACCGATCCGGCCGGGCGGTGGCTCACCGACGACGAGACCGTTCTGCTGCTCGACTGCTACGGCATCTCCGTGGTGGAGTTCCGGGCGGTCCGCGACGCCGAGGCAGCCGTGGCGGCGGCCGAGGAACTGGGCTTTCCGGTGGCGGCGAAGGCCACCAACGAGAGTTGGCGGCGCCGCCCCGATATGAGCTGGGTGCGGCTGGACCTGTGGCGCCCGGACGCGGTCCGCCAGGCCTATCGCGATCTGGTCGAACTGTGCGGGGATCCGCTCCTGCACATTCAGCGCATGGCGCCCAAGGGAGTCGGCTGTGTACTGAAGGTGCAGGACGACCCGGCGTTCGGGTCGGTCATCGAATTCGGGCTGTCCGGGCCGATAATCGAACTTCTCGGTGATCGGGCCTATCGAGCGCTGCCCCTGTCGGCCCAGGAGGCCGCCGCGCTGATCGATGCGCCGCGCGCTGCCCCGCTGCTGAACGGAACCCCGGCCAGTCCCCGGGTGGACAAAGCGGCTCTCATCGAACTCACCCGGCGTATCTCGGCGATGTTCGATGATCTCACCGAGATGCGGGAACTGTCCTTCGAGCCGGTGCTGGCCGCCCCGGAATCGGCGGCGATTCTCTATGCCCGCGCCCGGATCGGCCCGCAGCCGAGCCGCTTCGACACCGGACCACGTCGATTGGGGTAGGAAATCGGGCAACGATTCGCCGGACCTCATCCGGGGCCGTCTCCCCGCGGAGCCGCCGGCCGTGACGGCCGCCGATAGCGAGGAATCGGCCGGCGGGCGTAGGCGCCGGTACCGGCAAGCATCGTCCGGCCGGGAGAGGGGCGGCGCGGGGTATCGATACAGCGTGACCGGCCGAAACCGGCCGGTCACCGTCTCCTGGGGAGGTGTTGCTATCAGCTCGCGTAGGCGCGCAGCCGATCCGCCCGCTCGCCCTTACGCAGTTTGGACATGACCTCGCGCTCGATCTGCCGGACACGTTCCCGGGACAGGCCGAACAGCTTGCCGATCTGATCCAGGGTGCGCGGCTGGCCGTCGTCCAGACCGAACCGGAGCCGGATCACCTGCTGTTCACGTTCGTCGAGCGTGTTGAGGACGCTGCGGACGTCGTGGTGCAACAGGCCGGCGATCACGGCGCTCTCGGCCGAGGTGGCCTCGGAGTCCTCGATGAAATCGCCCAGCGGCGCTTCTTCGTCGTTACCCACCGGCATGTCCAGGCTGACCGGATCGCGGCTGTGGTCGAGCAGATCGGCGATCTTCTCCACCGCGATCCCCGACTCGGACGCGAGTTCCTCGTCGGTGGCCTCCCGGCCGAGCTGCTGATGTAGTTCACGCTTGATCCGGGCGAGCTTGTTGACCTGCTCGACCAGATGGACCGGAAGCCGGATGGTACGACTCTGATCGGCCATACCCCTGGTGATCGCCTGCCGGATCCACCAGGTGGCGTAGGTCGAGAATTTGAAGCCCTTCGCGTAGTCGAACTTCTCCATCGCGCGGATCAGGCCCAGGTTGCCCTCCTGGATGAGGTCCAGCAGCGGCATCCCGCGGCCCGTGTACCGCTTCGCGAGCGAGACGACCAGACGCAGGTTGGCTTCCAGCAGGTGCGAACGCGCGGCCTGGCCCTCCCGGACGACAAGGGCCAGATCACGCTTGCGGGTCGCCGACAAACGCTTGCCGGTCTCCAGCAGGTGCTGGGCGTAGAGACCCGCCTCGATGCGCTTGGCCAGTTCGACTTCGTCGGCAGCTGTGAGCAGGGCGGTCCGGCCGATTCCGTTCAGGTACACGCGTACCAGGTCGGCGGCGGGGCTCGAAGCGTCGAGGTCCGTATCACGGGGGCGCACACGAGTGGTGGCGGGGCTTGTCATGACTTGCCTCCTGTCGGTGGTGTCTCACTCCGAACAACGGACCCGACATAGGGAAAGTTCCCTCGCCGGGCACGAATAAACCGCTCTGAACTGCGGTTTTCACTGTGACGTTCTGAGAAGTTCCTGAGAACGAGAGCCCCTCGGCAGGTGGCGGAACACGCGGTGGGGGTGTACCCCTAGTGCGGTACCGGGTGGATCAACCCGTGCCTCACCAGACCGGTGACCACTCCGAGAGCGGCATCCGCGAACTCGCGGGAGACCTCCTCCGCTCCCTGTGACAGTGCCAGCAGTTCGATCAGTTCGTACAACGGCAGGCCGTCGGGCCGCATTCCCGCCAGCAGGGAGACCGTCGTCTCGTCCACTTCGTGCTGCCACCGCGGCCCGTTGCCTCGGTGCAGGCGCATCACCTGCTGTTCCCAGCCCTGCGCACCCGGCAGCGCAACCCGCTCGAGGGCGGTCGCCGGGTCGACCCGGTAGCGCGAGCGCCGGGCCCGGTCCGGATCGCCGGCGATATCGCGCAACCAGGCGGATCGATGGAAGTAGGCCAGCGCTTCCGTGCCGAGCGGATCGTCGAAGCCGTGGGCGAGGTCCTCGGCCAGTAGTTCGGTCGGCGCATCCACCGCGCGCAGGTAGGCGAATCCGAAACCGATACCGGTCACCTCGGCCTGTTGCAGCGCGCTCAGCCATTGCTCGGCCCGCTGCTGGGCTTCGGGGGTGCGCGGATCGAGGCCGGCGTCGCGCAGCCAGGTGCCCACGTACAGCGCGGGGTCGGCGACATCACGCTGGACGACCCACGCGTCGATACCGTGCGCGGGCAACCAGCTCGAGACGCGCTGCCGCCAGTCCTGGTCCTCGGTGTGCACCCAGGCGGCCAGCACCGCGGCGGTTCCGCCGGGGTTCAGCAGTTCGGGGACACCCGAGATCACCAGTTCACTGGCGCCGTCGAGGGCGAGCCCGGAATCACGGTAGGTGTGCTCGACCCGGGCGGGCCCGACCACGAAGGGTGGATTGGCCACTACCTGATCGAACCGGCGCCCGGCGACGGGTTCGAACCACGACCCGGGCACCAGGTCGATATCCAGCTCGTTGAGCGCCGCGGTGGCCTCGGCCAGCCACAGCGCGCGCGGATTCACATCCGTGGCGGTGACCGACCGGGCGTAGGACGCGGCGTGCACGGCCTGGATACCGCAGCCGGTGCCCAGATCCAGCACCGAGCCGACCGGTGCTGTCGGGGTGGCCCGCAGCAGCGAGAGCGAGGCGTGGCCTACGCCGAGTACATGATCCTCGGTCAGGGTGCGCCGGTGCATCGAATCGTCGAGGTCGGACAGGATCCAGCGGTTGCCCGCGCCGATATCGGCCGGGCGCAGGTCCAGCGCCGCGCGGATCTCGCCGCCCGAGCGGGTCAGCAGTCCGGCCGCCACGGCCTCATCGATCCGCACCGGGGCCAGTGCCGCGGCGGCCTCGCGCTCGTCCAGTGCGTCACCGAGGAGGAGCAGGCGGACGAGCGCGCCCAGTTCACCGGCGGCGCGCGCGGCCCGGCGCACCGGGACCGGTTCGCCGCGGCCCAAAGCGCTGTGCGCTTCGTCGCCCAGCGTTTCGAGCAGGGTGCCGGCGTCGTATCCGACCCTGGTCAGCGCGGTGCGCAGGGGCGGGCACAGGGCGGTCAGCGGTGATCGGACGGTCGATCCGTAGGTGGGCACAGCGGTACTCTGCCACCTTCGCGGGATCGGCCGGATGGCCGCACCGCTGTGGCGATGTGGCCGGGCTCGGCGATGGCGAGCGGTCTAGCCGTCGATCTGGTCGTGCCGGCGTTCCTCCAGCGCGGGACGCGGGCGGTCCCAGCGGCTGGGTTCGTTCTTGTCCCGCGGCGGCCGGTCGTTGGCGATGAGGACCGCGATCCACGGCAGAGGTACCGAAGCCGCCATGATCACGATCGAGATCAGGGCGTTCCCGAAGACCGTGTAGGCCACCCCGGCGAGGATCAGCGCCGGGATCCGGAACGCCATGATGATCGAGTACCGGCGAACCCGGGCCCGGTGCTGCTCCTCGAAGGACGGGGCCGCCTTCGTGATCAGCGCCGCGTGTCGGGCGTCGTCGCCGGGGAAGTATCCGCGCGAACGAGAGGGACGGGCCGGCCGCGGTGTGCCGGGGGGTTCACCGGGACCGCTCGCACCGGCGTCGAGGTGCTCCGAGCCGCGCTCGGAGTCTTCGCCGTGCTGCTGCATACCTTCGAGTCTTGCACTATCTCCGCCGCCGTGTACAACGCGTCCACCGGTAACCGTGCACGACGGCCGCGCCGCCGGGTCCGGCCCCTTCAGGAGGCGCCGGATCGCCGTCGGCTGTGGGCCGGGGGACCGCGCCTTCTCCGGCCGCATCGACCGCTTTTCGCGCCGCCCGGTCGCGTCGACCGCCCGCCCCGGGCCGGCGGAACCGCGGGGCGGCCGCCATCGCCACACGCCGGTACGGGCCGGTCGCGGGGGTGATCGCGAGAGCGGGGTGCCGTGATGCGGCATCATGGAGGGCGTGAGTACCGATACTCTGGTCCGCCCCGATACGACCACCGACGAGACCACCGATGACGACACCCCCAAGTTCTTCCACTACGTGAAGAAGGACAAGATCGCCGAGAGTGCCGTGATGGGCACCATGGTGGTCGCGCTGTGCGGTGAAGTCTTCCCGGTGACGCGCTCGCCGAAGCCCGGTTCGCCGGTCTGCCCCGAGTGCAAGAAGGTCTACGAGAGCCTCCGTAAGGGCGACTGACCGCACCCGGCTCGACGTCGGCCGAGCCACCGGCCTCCGATCCGTTCGGTGGTGCATTCGGCATGACCGGTCGGCGCCATCGCGTCGCGGAGTCGCAGCAGGCGGTCACTACAAGCGCGGTGCTGACGGCTCGCCCACACGGTGGGTCGTGGGGGTCGCACCGGCAGAGTTGCCGGACGGGGCGTGTCGCGGCATCCGGGACGATCGCCGCGGCTACTCGCTGGACCTGAACCTGTCCCGCCCGGATCGGGAAGCAGCATCGGTCCGCCGGCGCGGTTCGGTCCACCGTCGGTCGGGTGCCCGGCCGGTAGGTCAGCGGGTGGCCAGCGGAGCCGGTGTCCCGCCCGCGGGACCGCCTTCTGGGCCGTTGTCGTCGCCGCGGCACGCGCCGCCCCGGCGCGGGATCCGGTGTGCCCCCGGATCGGCCGGAGCGGCCTTTACGTCACCCTGCGCTTCGCTGCGGCGTCTGGCCAGCCATGCCTTGAACTGTTCCATCCGGGTGGCCCGGGCCGGCCAGAACTCCTGGACCGCCGCGTTGAATTCCGCGCCGAGGATCACCGCGAAACCCAGAAAGAACGTGAACAGCAGGAAGGCGATCGGGGTGGCCAGGGCACCGTAGGTGACCCCGGTCCGGGTCACCAGGGCCAGGTAGTGGCGCAGAATATCGCTGGCCGCCATGAAGAACACCGCCGCCAGCAACGCCCCGCAGAACAGCCGGTGGTAGGGCAGCGAACTGTGCAGCGCGAGTTTGTACAGCGTGGCCAGCCCGACGATGAGCAGCAACCCCACTGCGGGGTAATAGAACATGTCGATCAGGCGCAGGCCCGGCTCCAGCCACGAATCCGGCAGTACCCGCCCGATGAGCACCGGGCCCAGCGCGACGAGCGGCAGGATGAAGATCGCCGCGATCAGGAACTGGACGTAGAGGAGCAGGGCGAAGATGCGCTGCCAGATCGGGTTCCGGGCGTCCTGCTGGCCGTGCGCCTCCACGATCGCGTCGACGAAGGTCGCCATGGCCGAGGACCCGGCCCACAGCGAGAGTACGAAGCCCACCGAGACGAACGCGGCCCGGCCGCGCCCGAGCACATCGCGGATCGTCGGCTCGATCAGATCGGTGACCACACTCTGACTGAACAGGTCGCGACTGAAGGTCAGTGCTTTCGATTCCACGATCTCCACGGTGTCCGGCCCGAAGAGGCCACTGACGTAACCCAGCCCGCCCAGCAGGCCGAACAGCAGCGGTACCAGCGACAGGGTCTGCCAGAAGGCGGCGGCCGCGGATTTCGCGAAGATCGAGTCGTCCCAGGCCTTGACGGCCACCCGGACCACCAGCCGGCCGATCTGGGCGAGGGCGCGCCGGGCCCACGCGGTACCCGACGGGTCCGCGCCGGGTTCGCGTCCGTAACTGTGCATGGTCTGTCCAGCATCGCGCACCCGGGCGCCCAGCGGTATGGCGGCGGGCAACGTGTCGGGGGTCGATCGGTGAATCGCCGGTTACCGAGCACGCCCCGGAAACCGCCCCCCACGGTGTGTGACACCGGTCGCGCGGCCCACTCCGGTTTGGCGCCATCGCCGCCACGGCCGCTAGTGTTTGTCTCCGTGACCGATGCGAGCGGTGCTATTGCGACGGAGGTTCCGGGCGCATCCCTGCGCGCGTGGCAGCGGCGCGCGCTCACCCGGTACCTCGCGACCAAACCGCGTGATTTCCTCGCTGTGGCGACTCCTGGGGCCGGTAAGACGACCTTCGCGCTGCGGGTCGCCGCGGAATTGCTGGCCGATCGCACGGTCGACCAGGTCACCGTGGTCGCGCCGACCGAACATCTGAAACATCAGTGGGCCGCGTCGGGGGCGCGCTCGGGACTGGCACTGGATTCGAACTTCTCCAACACCACCGGCGGCACCTCGGGGGACTATCACGGCGTGGTGGTCACCTACGCTCAGATCGCCGCGCACCCGTTCAAGCACCGGGTGCGTACCGAGAACCGGCGCACCCTGGTGATCCTGGACGAGATCCATCACGCCGGCGACTCCAAGAGCTGGGGCGACGCGGTGGCCGAGGCCTTCGGGGACGCCACCCGCCGGCTGGCACTCACCGGTACCCCGTTCCGCAGCGACGACAGCCAGATCCCGTTCATCACCTACGAACCCGACGAGGCCGGGCTGCCGCGGTCCCGGGCCGATCACAGTTACGGCTACACCGAGGCGCTCACCGACGGGGTCGTGCGGCCGGTGGTCTTCCTCGCCTACTCCGGCGAAGCGCACTGGCGTGACAGCGCGGGTGAGGAGTACACCGCCCGGCTCGGTGAACCGCTGAACGCCGAACAGACCGCCCGGGCCTGGCGCACCGCGCTCGATCCGGCGGGGGACTGGATCTACGCGGTACTGCGCGCCGCGGATATGCGCCTGGCGCAGCTGCGCGAGGGCGGTATGCACGATGCCGGCGGCCTGGTGATCGCCTCCGATCAGGAACGGGCCCGCGCCTACGCGGAACTGATCGAGCATCTCACCGGTAACCGGCCGGTACTGGTGCTCTCCGACGACCCCACCTCCTCGGCCCGGATCGGTGAGTTCAGCGCGGGCACCCAGCCGTGGATGGTCGCGGTGCGGATGGTCTCCGAGGGCGTGGACGTCCCGCGGCTGGCCGTGGGTGTGTACGCCACCAGCGCCTCGACGCCGCTGTATTTCGCCCAGGCCATCGGCCGTTTCGTCCGCGCCCGGCGGCCGGGCGAGACCGCGAGTGTGTTCCTGCCGTCGGTTCCGGTGCTGCTGGATCTGGCCGCGCAGCTCGAGGTGCAGCGCGACCATGTCATCGGGAAACCGCACCGCGAGAAGGACGGTCTCGACGACGACCTGCTCACCGAGGCGAACAAGCAGCAGGACGAACCGGGCGAGGAGGAGAAGGCATTCGTGCCGCTGGCCGCCGACGCCGAACTGGACCAGGTGATCTACGACGGATCCTCGTTCGGTACCGCGACCTTCGCCGGTAGCGCCGAAGAAGCCGACTATCTGGGCATTCCCGGTCTGCTCGATGCCGATCAGATGCGCGCCCTGCTGCGCGAGCGGCAGGCCCGGCAGATCGCCGACCGGTCCAAGACCGAACCGGAGGCACCGGCTCCCGCGTCTCCGGCAGCGGGTAATGCCGCCGAGCGGGTGGCGACCGCCGACAAATTGGGTGAACTGCGGCGCGAGCTGAACAGCCTGGTCGCGATGCATCACCACCGCACCGGTAAGCCGCACGGGGTGATCCACGGCGAGCTCCGGCGCCAGTGCGGCGGGCCGCCCACCGCACTGGCCACCGCCGACCAGCTCGGCGAGCGGATCGCGGCGCTGCGCCGGATGTGAACCGGCCGCGGCCCCCTCGGCGTCGGTGTCCGGGCTCACACGTCGAAGAACATCGCGGGATCCAGTGTGTGGAGCGGTATCCAGCGCGGTATTTCCGACCCGTCGCCGGAATCGCCCGGCGCGGCACTGTGATCGGGGTGGCCGTAGCCCTGCATATCCAGGCTCAGGCGCGGATCCTCGTCCACCCGCCGGGCGAGATCGTAGAACGTGGCCAGTACATGGAGACAGCGTGCGGTGCGTGCGCTGCACGAGCAGTCGATCGCCTCGGGTTCCGGGGCCACCGAGACGCCCGCCGCGAGGGCCGCCGCGTGCATCTCGTCGGTCAGCGGAGCGGGTCCGGCGCCGACGATCGCGGACAGAGCCGCGTGCGCGGTCCGGGTGAGCGGCGCCAGTTCGAGATGGACGACCGACGCCTGGCCCCCGCGATGGATGTGCGCGCGGACGATACGCCCTTCCACCACGGACCGGACCCCGTCGTTGCGGGCGATACTGCGCGCCCGGGGGAGCAGCGGCTCGGGGCGGGTCTGCCGTAGCGGCTCGGCCAGCCGGACCCAGTCCATCCCCCAGCGGGTATAGCCGAATTCATTGTCCGCCATCAGTTTCCTCGCTTCCGTCGCAGCAGTTCCAGGAGCCGCTCGTCGTCGAGCCGGGCGAGATCGGCGATACCGCTGCCGTCGCCGAGATCGGTGAGCGCGGATTTGCGGCGCTGCATCCCCGCGATATGTTCCTCGACCGTGGTGGCCGAGGTCAGTGTGGTGACGGTGACCGTGCGGGTCTGCCCGATCCGGTGCACCCGGTCGGAGGCCTGGGCTTCGACCGCGGGATTCCACCACCGGTCGAAATGGATCACATCCGCGGCGCGGGTGAGAGTGAGCCCGGTACCCGCTGCCCGCAGGCTGAGCACCAGAACCGGCGGTCCGCCGGGGGACTGGAACCGGCTGACGATCGCCGCGCGTTCGGCCTGGGTCAGCCCGCCGTGGAAGAACGGGGCGGTGAGGTCGAACTGTTCGGCCAGATGCCGGACCAGAAGGTCACCGGTGGCCCGGTACTGGGTGAAGATCAGCGTCGGTGCGCCGTTGTCGAGGTTGGCGGCGACGATATCGGTGCACAGGTCGAGTTTTCCCGAGCGGCCCCCTAATTCGCCTTGGTCACCGTCCACCAGGCCGGGATGGTTGCACACCTGTTTCAGCGCGGTGAGCGCCGCCAGCACCCGGGTCTGCCGCTGGGTGCCGGTACCGAAGCCGTCGGCGACCGCGCGGTCGAGCAACTGATCGTAGAGTTTCTCCTGTTCGGGGGTGAGATCGCACAGTAGATCGTTGTGGATCTTGGCCGGGAGCGCGGCGGCGACCTGGGCCTTGCGGCGGGCGAGCAGGATCGGTTCGATCGCGTCCTGCAGGCGCGCGGCCGCGGTGGCCGAGCCCTGTTCGACGGGTTTGACGAAGCGCCGCCGGAACTGGGCGCGATGCCCGAACAGGCGGGGTGCCACGAGGTGCAGCAGCGACCACAGTTCGTCGAGGTGATTCTCCACCGGGGTACCGGTCAGCGCGACGACGGCCGCGGCGTCGAGAGCGCGGGCCGCCTTCGACACCTGTGTGCGGGGATTCTTCAACGCTTGGGCCTCGTCGAACACCACGGTCGCCCAGTCGTTTCCGGTGAGCCGGTGACCGTGCAGCCGCAGCACGGGGTAACCCGTCACGACGATATCGCCGGCCGCGGTGCCGATCTCGCCACCTCGCCAGGCCACCGGCCGCAGGGCGGGAGCGAAACGCTGTATCTCGTGTACCCAGTTGCCCACCAGCGAGGTCGGGCACACGACGAGCTGCGCACCGTGGTCCGCCCGCCCGACCAGCAGACCGATGGTCTGCACGGTTTTGCCGAGACCCATTTCGTCGGCGAGGATCGCCCCGCCGTGGCGGGCGACGGTGTCGCGCAACCAGCCGATCCCGCGCGCCTGATAGGGCCGCAGGTCGGCGAGTAGATCGTCGCGCAGGCCCGCGGCGACGGCCGTGGTGTCGTGGAGCACCGAGCGGGCGTGGTCACCGGTGAGTATCGCGGTCCCCGCCGCGTTGGGAAACGCGTGCCCGGCGAGGGGGAGGTCCGCGGGTTCGCCGGCGAGGATCGCCTGCCAGGCGCGGGTGGAGTGGCCCGGCTCGGCAGATGCGAATCCGGCGAGACCGGCGGGGTCCACCAGCGCGCAGTCGACCGGGGTCACCTGCAGGGTGATGCTTCCCGCCCGCGCCTGGGCCCGAGTGCCGCCGGGTACGGCCAGGGCGAGGGTCGCGGTATCGCCGATTCCGGTGGGTGCCGGGCCGGGCTCCCGGCCGGTCCATGTCCACAGGGCGAACATATGACGGTCGGGCAGATAGGTGGTCTCGATGGTCGGCAGAGTGCACCCCTATGATCAGCGTATAGTGTACGGAGTATTATGGCCAACGCGCACCGCACCGGATTTGTTCCGGGCCGCACCACGCAGTGCCCGGGTGGTATCTCGACGTGGTGAAGGGAATGCGATGAGCAGCGACGGCGTGCAGACGGCAGCGCGGTGCCCGGGCCGGCCGGTACCCGTATCGGCTGCGGCCGGCCGGAGGTACCGGTGACCCGTCCGCCCGATCCTGCCCGTGTCCTGCTCGAACTGCTGTGGCGGCACGAGCTGCCACCCCGGCGCGGCGGCCGCGGTCCCCGGCAGACCGTGAGCGTGGACGAGGTGGTGGCCGCGGCGATCGGGCTCGCGGACCGCGAGGGCTACGAGAAAGTATCGGTTCGCGCGGTCGCCGCGGAGCTGGGCCTGCGGCCCATGAGCCTGTACACCTACGTCCCGAGCAAGGACGCGCTCACCGTCCTGATGGTCGACGCGGTCGCGCTGGAGGATGCTCCCATCCCCGCCGGCCTGCCCGTGCGGGACCGGATGGTGGCCGTCGCCCGGCAGATCCGGGACGAATATCTGAGCCACCCGTGGCTGTTCGAGGTGCCGTCCTGGCGGATGGTGCTGGGACCCGGCCGGACGCGGCGGTACGAGCGGCACCTGGCGGCGGTGGACGGGACGGGGCTCGACGATATCGAGATGGACCGGGTGATCGCGGTGCTGTCGCAGTTCGCGACCGGTAACGCGCGGACCGCGCTCGCCGCGGCCCGCAGCGTCCGGGAACAACCCGACGCCGACTGGTGGGCGGCGCACGGCCCGGTGCTCGAGCAGGTCATGCCGGCCGCCGCCTTCCCACTGTCCGCCCGGATCGGTGTGGTCGTCGGCGAGCTGTACCAGGCGCCCGGTGACCCGGCCGGAGATTTCGACTACGGCCTGCACCGCTTGATCGACGGGATTCTGCCCGGCTGAAACGGCCGTGGCGGGGGGGCGCGCGCGGGGGCCGCCCCCCCCCCGCGAGGTGGAGGGTGTGTGGGGGTTGTGTGTGGG
>NZ_JBKOOL010000030.1:0-42738 GCF_046764065.1 Nocardia sp. NPDC002869 | reverse complement strand
TGAGTGGTGTTCAGCCGTGTGCTCTTCCGAACGCCCGCGCGGGGACCGCGGCGCCGGCCGCAGCCGGCGCCTCGGTCGTCACTGTCGATTTCATGACCCAACGGTCTCCCGAACGGCGGCTCGAGACCCCTACGGACTGTCACCGAACGCCCATGACGATCGTCATGCCTCGACCGGTCACCGATACCGGGTTGTCGGAGCCCGCCGATACGGTTCGTCGAATGCGAGCTGTGGGACAGCCGCGCTGTCGGCTGACGCCGGACAAGCGCGGCTCAGGCGTTCAGCAGCGCGGCCTTCAGTGCACGCGCGGCGGACTCCGGGTCCTGGGCGGCGGTGATGGCGCGCACCACGACCACCCGTTCGGCGCCCACCGCCAGAACTTCTGGAAGGGTCGCGGCGTCGATACCGCCGATGGCGAACCACGGCCGGGTCGGCGCCGCTGCCGCGGTCTCGCGTACCAGCTCCAACCCGGCGGGTGTGCGCCCCGGTTTGGTCGGGGTCGCCCACACCGGACCCGTGCAGAAATAGTCGAGGTTCTCGTCACCCGCGGCCAGCCGGGCCTGCTCCCGGTCGTGGGTGGACCGCCCGAGCACCACATCCGGGCCGAGGATCTTGCGGGCGTACCAGGGCGGCAGATCCTGCTGACCCAGATGCAGCACATCGGCACCCGCCGCCAGCGCGATATCGGCACGATCGTTGACCGCGAGCAGCGCACCGTGACGGCGGGTCGCGGCCTTCAGCTCGGCGAGCGCCGCGAGTTCGCCCTTGGCCTCGAGCGGGCCGAACTGCCGCTCCCCGGGCGAGCCCTTGTCCCGGAGCTGGATGATGTCCACGCCACCGGCGAGGGCCGCTTCCGCGAACTCGGCGAAGTCCCCCTTCTCCCGGCGGGCGTCGGTGCACAGGTACAGCCGGGCGGTCGCGAGGCGGTCGCGCGGGGGCAGCGGTCGGCGAGCGGAGGACGGTTGCACAGCTGCCACCGTAACCGCGCTAACGTGGAGAAGTTGCAGGAGGTGGAACGTAGTGCGAACATCCGCGCGCGCGGCGCGGGCGGCGAGCCGGAACCGGCCGGCGCGATGTAGCCCGGCGCCGATCCATCGATCCGGCCGTACCGCCGCCGCCCACCGTGATTTCCGGAGGAGGTGGCGCAGGTGAACGGCCAGGCCACCGATTCGACCCTCGCCGTCGTCGGCGGCGGGGTGATCGGGCTGGCCGTGGCCTGGCGGGCCGCCGAGGCGGGCTGGACGGTGACCCTGTTCGATCCGGCGGTGGGCAGCGGCGCCTCCTGGGTGGCCGGCGGGATGCTCGCCCCGCTGTCGGAAGGCTGGCCCGGCGAGGACGCGGTATTGGAGTTCGGTGCGGCGGCCCTGGCCCACTGGCCGGATTTCGCGGCGCGACTCGAGGCCGTCACCGGCGTGGACGTCTTCGTCGCCGCCGAAACCCTGACCGTCGCCCAGGACGCCGCCGATGCCGCCGACCTGCGCACAGTCGCCGAATGGGTCGGGGAGCGCGGCCACGAACTCCGGGTACTGGACCGGGCCGGGGTCCGGGAGCTGGAACCGGCGCTGTCCCGCACGGTGCGGGCCGGGCTGCTGGCGCCCACCGAACCGGCCCTCGACAACCGCCGGCTGCTGACCGCGCTGCGCAAGGCCGTGGCCGGAGCCGGGGTGACCGTGCGCGCGGACCGGGTCCGCGACCTCACCGAACTCGACCAGCGGCAGGTGGTGCTGGCCGCAGGTGCCGCCTCGGCCGAATTGTGGCCCGGCCTCCCGGTCCGCCCGGTGAAGGGCGAGATCCTGCGCCTACGCCACCGCCCCGGCGCCCAACCGCCGCCCACCCGGGTGGTGCGGGCGCGCGTGCACGGGCGGCCCGTGTACTTCGTCCCCCGCGCCGACGGTCTGGTACTCGGCGCCACCCAATACGAAGCCGGTTTCGATACCGCGGTCACGGTCGCCGGAGTCCGCGACCTCATCGTGGACGCCGAGACCGTGCTGCCCGGGATCGGCGAATACGAACTGCTCGAAGCCGCCGCCGGCGCGCGACCCGGCAGCCCCGACAATCTCCCCCTCGTCGGGCGGCTGTCCGACCGCGTGATCGCGGCCACCGGGCACGGCCGCAACGGCATGCTGACCAGCGCGCTCACCGCCGAGGCGGTGGTGGCCGAGCTGAACGGGCGACCTCTGGCCGAGGTCACGGCGGCCGATCCGAACCGGTTCACGGCGTCCACACCCTCAGGAGGTAGTCGATGACACAGTCGTCCATACCGGGCTCACCGGCGCACGGATCGTCCGTGCCGATCGGGGTCACGGTGAACGGAACCGAGCACGAGTTCACCGAACAGCTCACGGTGCGCCAACTGCTGGAACGCCTCGAACTGCCGCGCCAGGGCGTGGCGCTGGCGGTCGACGGCGCCGTATTCCCGCGCTCCCGCTGGGACGAGCCGGTGGGCCGCGGCTGGGAGATCGATGTGCTCACGGCGGTCCAGGGTGGCTGACGAAGTACTGCGCATCGCCGACCGCACCTTCGGCTCCCGGCTGATCATGGGCACCGGCGGCGCGGAGAATCTGACCGTGCTGGAGGAGGCTCTGCTGGCCTCGGGTACGGAGCTGACCACGGTCGCCATGCGGCGGGTCGACGCCGCGGGCGGTACCGGTGTGCTCGACCTGCTGAAACGGCTCGATATCGCGCCGCTGCCCAATACCGCGGGCTGCCGCACGGCCGCCGAGGCGGTGCTCACCGCCCGGTTGGCGGCCGAGGCGCTGGATACGAATTGGGTCAAACTCGAAGTGGTCGCCGACGACCGGACCCTGCTGCCCGACCCCATCGAACTGATCGACGCCGCCGAACAGCTGGTGGACGCCGGTTTCACCGTGCTGCCCTATACCAACGACGATCCGGCGCTGGCGCGGCGGCTCGAGGACGCGGGCTGCGCGGCCGTGATGCCGCTGGGCGCCCCGATCGGAACCGGTCTGGGTATCGGCAATCCGCACAATATCGAGATGATCGTGAGCCGTGCCCAGGTGCCGGTGATCCTGGACGCCGGTATCGGGACCGCCAGCGACGCCGCGCTCGCCATGGAACTCGGCTGCTCCGCGGTACTGCTGGCCACCGCGGTGACCCGGGCCAGGCATCCGGCCCTGATGGCCGCCGCCATGGCCGATGCGGTACGGGCCGGTTACCGGGCGCGGGAGGCGGGCCGGATCCCCAAGCGGTTCTGGGCCCAGGCGTCCTCGCCCGGACGGTAGATCCCCGAGACCGACCCCACGGCGAGTGGGTGCCGGGCCGGGGCCGGGTCATCCTCCAGGATGAGTGCGGATGGCGACCATCGGGCGACGCGAGCGCTCCGCGGATAGGGCATGCTGGTCGGCATGATCGAAGTCCGGGGCTTGACCAAGCACTACGGGCAGACCGTCGCGGTCCAGGACCTGACCTTCACCGTGCAACCCGGTCAGGTCACCGGGTTCCTGGGACCGAACGGCGCCGGTAAATCCACCACTATGCGCATGATCCTCGGCCTGGATCGCCCCACCGCGGGCAGCGCGCTCATCAACGGCAGACCGTACGCGCAGCTGAAACATCCGTTGCGTGAAGTCGGCGCGCTGCTGGACGCGAAATGGGTGCATCCCAACCGGTCGGCGCGAGCCCATCTGGAATGGATGGCGGCCTCCAACGGGCTGCCGAAATCCCGGGTGGAGGAGGTACTGCGGCTGGTGGGCCTGTCCGAGGTGGCCGGTAAATCGGCCGGCGGGTTCTCCCTGGGTATGTCGCAGCGACTGGGCCTGGCGGGCGCCCTGCTGGGCGATCCGAAAGTCCTGCTCTTCGACGAGCCGGTCAACGGCCTGGACCCGGAGGGCATTCTCTGGATCCGGCGGTTCATGCAGCGGCTGGCCGCCGAGGGCCGCACCGTCCTGGTGTCGAGCCATCTACTCTCGGAGATGTCGCAGACCGCCGACCATCTGGTGGTCATCGGCCGCGGCCGGCTCATCTCCGATTCCACCACCGCGGAGTTCATCGAACGCGCGTCGGAGTCGTCGGTGCGGGTGCGCAGCCCGCAGCTCGACGAGCTGCGCAGTCTGCTCACCTCCAACGGGATGACCGTGAAACAGAACGAGGGCAACGCCGACGGCGCGGCACTCGTGGTCAACGGGGTCACCAGCGACGCGGTCGGCGCACTGGCCGGTGAGCACAACATCACCCTCTACGAGCTCGCCCCGCAGCGGGGCTCGCTGGAGGAGGCGTTCATGCGGATGACCGGCGGGGATGTCCAGTATCACGGTGAGGTCGGCCCGCAGGGCGATGTCGCGGCGGCCCCGCCCGGGGTCCCCGGGCCGCAGCCGGCCGAGCCCAAGGTTCTCGGAGGTACCAAGTAATGGGTGTGATCGCCGCGGAACGCATCAAACTCACCTCGACCCGCTCGCCGTGGTGGTGTTCGCTGATCGTGGTGGCCCTCGCGGTCGGGTTCGCCGCACTGTTCGGGCTGATCGGGCGGATCGCCGCCGACGACCCGCAGGCCTCGGGAGCCCCCGCGCTGACCGTGGACACCGCCTTCCTCGGGATCAGCGGGTTCGGGGTGATGGTGCTGGCCATCATGGCCACCCTCACCGTGACCAGCGAATACCGGTTCGGCATCATCCGGACCACCTTCCAGGCCGTGCCCAATCGCATCCTGGTGATCGGCACCAAGGCGGGCCTGGTCGGGCTCTACGCCGCCGCGTTGACCACGGTGCTGGCCTTCGCCGCGTACGCGGTGGCCAAGGCGGTCGCCGGAGACGCCGGCTCCACCCTGATCCTGGAGGGCAACTGGCGTGCCCTGTATTCGATACCGGTCCTGGCCTTCCTCAACGTGGTGCTGGCCATCGCCATCGGTGTGCTGGTCCGGCAATCGGCGGCGGCGATCTCGTTGATCGTGCTCTGGCAGCTGATCATCGAACCGCTGGTCGGCGCACTGGGTAAAGTAGGACGTGAGATCAGCGCGTTCCTGCCGTTCCAGAATGCGAGCCGGTTCGCGCTGATGGACGAGTCGATGGCGTCGGGTAACTGGCACTGGGGCGTATGGGGCAGCCTCGTCTACTTCATCGCCTTCGTCGCACTCGTCACCGGTGTCGCCCTGGTGGTTGTCAACCAGCGCGACGCCTGACCGAATCGCCCGAGCCGCTTCCCTCGCCGCTCGGGTATGGGGTGAGCGCGGCCTTGTCGGGAGGATCGCGCGCCCCGCACGCCGGCGGCCACTGCCCGGTCGTCGGAGTGCGCTTACCACCGGCCCGGTGCGCAAATGCACCGGGCCGGTGGTCGTGATCACACAGGGTGGTTGTACCCCTGGTCACCAGCGAAGGCGGGGGACTCTTCGCGACTTGCCAAATATCTGTAACCAAGCGTTCACCGGCAGCCCGCCGGTCGTCGCTACGATCGGGGTCAGGCACCGAACGTTTTCCATCGGCGGACCCAACGGCGTGCCGCACTCCTCCGATAGAGAGGCGACAGGTGACGATTATCAGCGTTCCCCTCGCGTCCGATTCCCTGAGATACCCTCGGGGCGTGAACGAAAAGCCCTCCGGCCGAGCCGTACCGGAGCCGGAGGTCGACAGCGCCGCCGCGCCGGGCGCCGATCACGCGTCCACCGACGAGCCGGCGGTCGGGCCGGCCCCCGAGAACGGCGCCGCCGTCGGCGCGGTACGCCGTGTCCATCCGCTGTCGGCCCTGATGAACGCGGCAAACCAGCGACCGGATGTGATCGAGGTCCTGCGGCGGGCCCGTCATCAACTCCCCGGCGATCCCGCCTTCGGTGACCCACTCTCGGTCACCGGCCCCGGCGGCGCCCGCGCCGTGGCACGAGCCGCGGACCGGCTGGTCGGCGACAATCCCAGCGCTGCCCGCGAGATCGGGTTCGGTGCGCTGCAGGTCTGGCAGGCGATGCTCGAACGCCTCGGTCGCGGTAAGGGCACCGAGGAGATGACGGTGATGTTTACCGATCTGGTGTCATTCTCCTCCTGGTCGCTCACCGCGGGCGACGAAGCCACCCTGGACCTGCTGCGCAAGGTGGCCAAAGCCATCGAACCCCCCATCGCCGAACGCGGCGGCCAGGTGGTGAAGCGGATGGGCGACGGCGTCATGGCGGTGTTCCCCTCCGCCGATCGGGCCGTCCAGGCCGCGATCGCCGCGAAACGCAATCTGGCCGAGGTGTCCGCGGGCGACTACCGGCCCCGGATGCGGATCGGCCTGCACACCGGTTCACCGCGAGAGATCGGCGGCGACTGGCTGGGTGTGGATGTCACCATCGCCGCCCGGGTGATGGAGGCCGGCGGCAACGGCAAGATGATGGTCTCCCACACCACGCTGACCGCGCTGAGCCCGGAGACCCTGGCCGAGTTGGGGCAGACCGCCCGCCCCTACCGCCGCAGTTTCTTCGCCGCGCCCCTGAGCGGGGTACCGGAGGATCTGCGCATCTACCGGATCAGCTCGGCCTGACCGCCCGGGTCCCCGCCTCGCCACCGACAGGCGCCGGTTCGGAAAGGCCGTGGACCGATCGGCATATCGTGCTCCCGGGTAGGGCCGCCCGACCAGGCGGATGACGTGGCCGGTCGGCCGGTCGGCCGAGCGCGTCTCCGGAAGCCGGACCCACCGGCTGCGCGGTGCACGGTGAGTGCCCGATAAGGCACAGTGACATTGTGGACCGCGGTCTGGATGAGGTGTGGCGAAGTGTGCGCGAGGCGCTCGGTACGACTGCCAGGGACAGCGGCCCGGCGATCGCCGCGTTCCCGGAGCGAGCCAGCGGTCACCTCACCGAAGCCGCCGACAGGTTCGAGAGGGCCTCTGGCGCACGTCTGCAGGATCGGACCGTCGCATCCGCCGACGAATTCATTCCCGTCCCGCGGCCTTCCACCTACGTACCGGGCCGCGATCTGATCGATGAAGTGGACTACGCCGCACTGCGGCAGCCGAAGGGAACCGCGGCCTCGGGGTCTTCTCCGGTGTTCGAGGAGATCCAGCGACTACAAGGATTCGACGGCCATTTCACCTTCGCCACCCGGGAAGAGATCGACGCGGTGGTCACCAAGAGCAGACCGAGACTGTTCCGAGGCTTCGAGGAGGACAGCTACCTGGAAGCCTTCCTCGCCGGCTCGCTGCGATCCGGCGGCGGCACCACCGGAAACGGACTCTATGTCACCTCGCTGGAAAAAGTCGCGCTGGCGTACACCCACCCCAACCGCACAACTGTAGATCCCACCCGTGTGACGCGGATGGCTCTCCATCCCGAGGCCAGAGTAGTCAAGTACCGCGACATCAAATCCGAACTCACCCGCGTCATGGCGCAGGTCGATCGTGAAACACGGGCAGCGAGCGAGATGGCGAATCCCACGGACGAGGACAGGGCTCGCTACTTCGCACTGCTGGACAAGCGGCTGACGTTCGGTGATATCGGCCAATACGGTGCCCTGCGCGGCTACGACGCAATCGAATCCGATGTCATGTCGAACGGCGAGTGGAACATACTCAACCCGACCGCCCTCTTGATCCAGCGCTGAACGCCGCCGACCCGACCGCCCGGAACTGCCCGAACGGAACGGCCCGGAGAACGGGACATGTGCCCGTCCACTATGCGGATACGAACAGGGGCCGGTCGATCTCCGGGATCCAGCAGTCGCGCGCGATATCGCGGTTGTAGTTGTCGCGGAAATAGGCGACCAGGTCCGCGATACCCGGATGCGGGTCGGTCCTGTCCCACAGCAGCGCGTGCGGGTAGGCGGGGGTCGGGTCCACGATCGGCACCCGGCGGATATGCGGATGCCACGGGGATTCGAAACCTTCCGCGCTGAAGGTCGCGAGGGTGTCCGAATCGGCGATGTGCTCGATCACCATCGCGATCGGCGCCGGGCCGCGACCGGTGGCGACCTCGGGAAACAGTTCGGACCGGCGACTGCTGTCGATCACGACTCCGCTGTACCGGCTCAGTTCGCGGTAGTAGTCGGTCCACTCCGATTCCACCGATGTCCCCGGCACCCACACCGTCACCCCGGCCAGTTCGGCCGGCGAGACCGCCGCGCGTCCGGCCAGCGGATGATCCTTACCGACCAGCAGATGTAGCGGGTCCAGCAGGAACGGGACGGCCGCGATCCGCGCCGGCAGCGGCCGGGGGCCGCCCGCGGCGCGGGCGACGGCCGCGTCCACCCGGCCCGCCACCAGCGCGTCCCGGGAAGTGACGAAGGCGTTGGTCAGCACGATCTCGGTATCGCGGTCGGGGTGGCGGCCGAGGTAGTACCGCATGGCCCGCATCTCGGTCGCCCGCTCGCCCAGTACCGCCACCCGCAGCGGCCGCGGTCGCCGTACCACCGTGGCCACGGCCTCGTCGGCGACGGCGAGCAGCGAGCGCGCGTGCGGCAGGAACCGGGCAGCGGACGCGGTCAGGGCCGCGCCGGTGGGCACCCGGTCGAAGAGGACGAGGCCGAGCTGGTTCTCCAGCCGGGCGATACGTTTGGATACCGCCTGCTGGCTGATCCCGAGCAGCGCCGCGGCGGCGCCGAACCGGCCTTCGTCGGCGACGGCGACAAAGGCCCGCACCGTCGCCAGATCGAGCTCCCCCACCCCACCTGCTGATACATCCATCGGTTGTCTCCGCTGTCGTGTCGATTGTTCGACTCAGCACATTTGAGCTGGTCATATGTAGCCGAAATGACCTTATCGGCCCACCGGTTCGACAACCGAACCGGCTGCGGGCCCGGCCCTACGGCACGGGGTGATCGATGACGGACACGTCTTTCGTGTATCTGCACAACCACACCGAGTATTCGATGCTCGACGGTATGGCGAAGGTGGGGCCGCTGTTCGCGGAAGCCGAGCGCCTGGGGATGCCGGCGGTCGGGATGACCGATCACGGCAATATGTACGGGGCCGCGGAGTTCTTCCGGCAGTCCCGGGATTCGCCGGTGAAACCGATCATCGGTATCGAGGCGTATATCGCACCGGAATCCAGGTTCTCCGGCAAGCGCGTCTTCTGGGGTGAGCCCGGGCAGAACTCCGACGATGTGCCGGGGTCGGGCGCGTATCTGCACATGACACTCTTCGCCCGGAACGCGGTGGGTCTGCGCAATCTGTTCCGGCTGTCCTCGCGCGCGTCGTTCGAGGGGCAGTTGGGGAAATGGCCCCGGATGGACGCCGAACCGAACCCGATATGCGCCGTATCTACGACACCGCGGTCGGACTCGAGGGGATGGTCCGCGGCGCCGGGGTCCACGCCTGCGCGGTGATCCTGTCCAGCGAACCGCTGCTCGATATCGTGCCGCTGTGGAAGCGCCCGCAGGACGGGGCGATCATCACCGGCTGGGTATCGAGATCGACCTGGACACCCTCGCCCTCGACGACGAACCCACCTACGCCATGCTGGCGCGCGGCGACAATCTCGGGGTGTTCCAGATGGACTCGGCCGGTATGCGAGAACTGCTGCTGCGGATGGCCCCCACCGAGTTCAACGATCTGGTGGCCTCCAACGCCCTCTACCGGCCGGGGCCGATGGGCGTGGGGGCGCACTGGTCCTACGCCGATCGCAAGAACGGGCGGGAAGCGGTGACGCCGATCCACCCCGAACTCGACGAAGCGCTGCGCGCGGTCCTCGCCGAAACCTACGCGCTGATCGTCTACCAGGAGCAGATCATGCAGATCGCGCAGCAGGTCGCCGGATACTCCCTGGACCAGGCCGATCTGCTGCGCCGGGCGATGGGTAAGAAGAAACCGGAAGTGCTGGCCATGGAATTCGAGAACTTCCGGGACGGTATGCGCGGCAACGGCTACAGCGACGCCTCGGTGACCGCGCTGTGGGAGGCGGTGCTGCCGTTCGCCGGCTACGCCTACAACAAATCGCATGCCGCCGGTTACAGCCTGGTGATGTACTGGACCGCCTACCTCAAGGCCAACCATCCGGCGGAGTTCATGGCCGCCCTCCTCACCTCGGTCGGCGACGACAAGGACAAATCGGCGATCTATCTGGCCGACTGCCGCAAACGTGGGATCCGGGTGCTGCCACCGGATGTGAACCAGTCGGCGGCCACGTTCACCAGCGTCGGGCCCGATATCCGCTTCGGCCTGGGCGCGGTCCGCAATGTCGGTGAACCGGTGGTGCGGGCGGTGATCCGGGCGCGCGAGTCGGCCGGTGCGTTCACCTCCTTCTCCGACTACCTGACGAAAGCCGACAGTGTGGCGTGCGCCAAGAAAGTGGTCGAATCACTGGTCGAAGCGGGCGCCTTCGAATCCCTCGGCCATCCTCGCAAAGGCCTGTACACGATCCACAGCGATGCGATCGACGCGGTAACGGTCACCAAGAGAGCCGCGGCACGAGGGCAATTCGACCTCTTCTCCGGTGCTACCGCCGACCCTGCCGCGGACACCTCCGTTTTCGAGGTGCCCGTCCCCGACGAGGAATGGGAAACCCGCGAGCGATTGAGTTACGAACGGGAGATGCTCGGGCTCTATGTCTCCGGACATCCGCTCGACGATATCGCCGCCGCGCTGGCCGCCGCCGGCGACACCCCGCTCGTTGCCCAGCACGACGGTCGCGTCCCGCACGGCCGCCGGGTGCGGTTGGCCGGCATCATCGCCGCCGTCGACCGGCGCGTCACCCGTAAGGGCGAGTCCTGGGCGGTCGTACGCCTGGAGGACCTGGAGGCCGGCGCCGAAATCCTCTTCTTCCCCGCTGCCCACGCCGGCGCCGCCGGATATCTCACCGAGGACGCGATCGTGGTGATCACCGCGACGGTCAGCGTCCGCGACGGGCGCCGGTCGCTGCTGGGCGATCAGGTGACCGCACCGGATCTCACCGCCGGCGCCGCCGGACGACCGCTCACCCTCACCCTGCCCGTGGCGGCCTGCACCCCGCATACGGTCCGCGCCCTGCGCGAGACCCTGCAACGGCATCCCGGCCCTACCGACCTGCGAATCGACCTGATCGGCGCCCGGGGTCCCCGGCTACTCGCCCTGGACCCCCGCTTCCGGATCACCACCTCACCCGCGCTGATGGGCGAGCTGAAAGCGCTGTTCGGACCGGCTTGCCTGCGCTGACGAGACGTTCAGGACAGATCGAGGTGGCGGTTCACCGCCATGGCGGCCTCGGCCAGATCCTGGAGTTCGAGTACCCGCACCCCGTGCTCGCGCAGTTTCTCCACTCCGACGCAGTTCTCGACGAACGTGGACGGTTCACGCCACGCGATCACCACCACCGGGATACCGGCGGCGAGCACGCGATCGGTACAGGGCAGCCGCGTTTTGGTCGCCCGCTCCGAACAGGGCTCCAGGGTGCTGTAGAGGGTGGCCTGCCGCAACCGTGGATCGTGCGGATCCAGTTTGTCCAGGGCGGATTCCTCGGCATGCACCTTCGGATCGGTTTCCCGCGAATAGCCGGTGGCGATTTCGGCGCCGTCGGCGACGATCACGGCGCCCACCGAGAAAGCACCGGGTGCCTGCGGACTCCGGCGCGAGAGATCGATCGCCCGGTTCATCCAGTAGTGGTGGTCGGGTTCGGGCACCGGGCCTCCTAGATGGCGCTGTCGGGCGTAACCCGTCCACGGTCCGCGCACGGCCGAAAGTGGATGCGGGGTACGCGAGAGCGCATGGCCGGAGCGGATGCGGAGGTACGCCTAGGGTCGATATTGCAACACTGCCACATCTCCGAGCCGCTCCACCTCGACCAGGCGCATCCGATGGGCGGAACCGCCGGGAAACCGCGCGGGATGCAGGAACCGCGGGGCGGCGGGATCGCCGACGAGTGTGGGCCCGACCGCGACCAGTAGTTCGTCGGCCAGTCCGGCGGACAGGAACGCGGTGTGGATCCGGCCGCCGCCCTCCACCATCAACCGCCCGATGCCCCGGGCGCCGAGATCGTCCAGCAACGGACCGAATTCGAGTTCCGGGCCCAGGGCCACGATCTCGGCCGGTGCGGTCAACCGGTCGCGCAGCCGCCGGGCGCCCGCGTCGGTGGTGTAGACGAGCGGGGCGTGCTCGGCGGTACCGTACCGCCAGAAACGGGCCTCCGGATCCAGTTCGCCGCGCGCGGTCACCGTCACCTTGCGGGGGTACTCCGGGCGGCCCGCGGCGATCCGCTGTGCGCGCCGCGACTCATCGCGTACGAGCAACCGCGGATTGTCGCGCCGCAGCGTCTCGGCTCCCACCAGAATCGCGTCCGACCAGGCACGGATACCGTCCACCCGGTCGAAATCGGCGTCGTTGGACAGCAGCAGGCGTTCGGGCTCCATATCGTCGATATAGCCGTCGACACTCATCGCGACCGACAGCAGCACATACGGCCGCGCGGCTTCCTCCGCGCCGTTTCCCAATTCAGCGCTCCGATCCCAGCACCGCGCTGCGTGGAATGCCCAGCACCCTGGCCTCCGCGTAGGCGGCCACACCGAGCCCGGCCTCCGGATCATCCGCCTCGCCCGCCGGATGCGGGGACCCGCTCGGTTCCGGATTCTCCGGCGGAAACGGCGGGTTCAGCAGGACCGCACGGTCACCGGGCCCGGCGGGTTCGGCGTGCAACCAGACGAACTCCGCACCCAGGTCGACCGTGCGCGGCAGGGTCGCGGCCAGCTCCGCCGCGTCCGCCGCCGGGCACTCCCCCGGGTCCATCCAGGCGAAGGTGGCCCGCAGGCCGGGCCAGGCGTGCGCGAACCCGGCGTGCAGCGGACGCTGATCCACCTCGTCCTCCGGCACCCACGCCAGTTCCACACTCTCCATGTTCGGGCGCACCGGCAGCGGTTTGCCCGCATCGGCGATCACCGTCGTATAGGTCCAGCCGCTCGGGGCGGTGGCGGTGACCCGTTCGGCGCGCACCCGGATATCCACGGCCTTGATACCCGCCTCCTCGTCGGCTTCACGGACCGCCGCGTGCACCGCCGACTCGTCGCTGTCGCGGGCCCCACCGGGCAGCGCCCAGGTCCCGCCCTCGTGACTCCACAGCGCGCGATGCTGCAGCAGCACCGCCGAACCACCGCTGCCGATCGGGGCGCGCAGCAGCAAGCCGGCCGCACCGAACAGGCCCCAGTGCCGCACACCACCGGGGCTTATGGACCACCCGTCACCGTCACCACGCATCTCGCACCGCCCTCGTCGACCGTTGCCTCCATCCTGCCCCACCGGTGGTGGTGGGTGGTGCGTTGTGGAGGTCGGGGCGCGCGCGTGGACAATACCGAATACGCTCATGGCAGCGGTGTGAGCGATCTCGCGCGGCACCGGCGGAGCGATGCAGCGCACACGGCGCCCAGAGTTGGAGGGTGGACATGACGCGGTTGGCGGTGGATCGGGTGGTATCCGAACCCGACCCGGCCCACCCGGAACCGGCGCCCGCCCCCGGGCGGACGCCGGTCGTCCGCCCCCGGCTCGCGCAGGCCTGGAAGTGGTTGAATCCTGCACGTTTACGCCTGTTCGCCCAATCGTCGCCCGGGCGGCTGCTCGGCGTCGGGCTCCTGCTGATCGTGCTGTCCATGGGGTCGGGGGTGATCACCGCGGGCGCCGTGCACGACCGCCAGAGCGACCTCGACGTGCTGCTCGCCCACACCGAACCCGATGCGAACGCGGCACATCGGCTCTACACCGCACTCTCGGTGGCCGACGCCGCCGCGGCCACGGCGTTCATCTCCGGCGGCCTCGAACCCGAGCAGGTGCGCGACCGCTACAGCCAGGCGCTGGGAGAAGCGGGCGCCGATCTGGTGACCCTGTCCGGTGACGACCCCCAGGACGTCCTGCAGCGAATGGGTATCGGGTCGGGACTACCCGTGTACTCGGGTCTGGTGGAGACGGCGCGGGCGAACAACCGGGAGGGGCACCCGGTCGGGGCGGCCTATCTGAGCGAGGCGTCGTCGGAGATGCAGACGGTGCTGCTGCCGACCGCCGAACAGTTGTACGTGCGGCGCGCGGCCGCGGTCGACACCGCCCAGGACCGGCACGTCCGGCCGCCGTGGTCGGCGATCGTGCTGCTCGTCGTCGCCGTGCTCGCGCTGGTGTGGGCGCAACGGCTGCTGGCGCGGCGGTGGCACCGCACCTTCAACCCGGGTCTGCTGCTGGCCTCCGGCGCATTGCTCACGCTGATGTTGTGGACGGTGATCGCCGGATCTGTTTCCTCGGTGGCGATGTCCAGCGGCCGGGCCGACGGGACGGTGCCCGCCGCCCGGCTCACCGAGAGCCGGATCCTGGCCCAGCAGGCGCGTTCGGCGGAAACACTCAAACTGGTACGCCGTGACACCACCGGCGACTACGATCACGCGTTCGACGCCAACATCACCCGGCTCAACGAACTGCTCGCCGGACACACCGACCGGGCGACCGTCGACGCACGGGCCGCCCTACTGCACTGGCTGGCGGCGCACCAGCGGATGAACGAGGCACTCAACCGCGGCGAATTCGCCCGCGCGGCCGCGATCGCCACCGCGCCGGGCGCCGAGAACGCTACCGTTCATGTGGAAGCTCTGGACATCGCGCTGGGTAACGGGATCACCGAGACCCGGGACACGCTACGCAGCAATATTTTCCACAGCGCCCGGGTACTCGACTATCTGGCACCAGGTGCGTTGATCCTCGGCTTCGCCGCCGCGGCGTACATCGCCTTCGGCATCTGGCCAAGACTGCGGGAGTATCGATGAGGTTTGCGCGAAACCCGGTCCGACCGGCGGCCTCCCGGCCGTCGCGGCGATCGTGGCAGCTGCGGGTCGGGGTGGCGTGTACCGCGCTGCTCCTGGCCGGGTGCGCCACCGGCCCGGGCCCGCACCACGAGGTAGCACACAGCGACTACTCCGAGCCGCCCCTGCCCGCGCAGGCGACGGCGATGGAGGCCGACGGCCCGCTGCCCCTGCCCGACGATCCCACCAACTGCGGTGATCCCACCGCCGGCCTGCGTCCCACCGGCCCCGGCGCGACCGGCCCGGTACTGGACCGGATCCGGGCCCGTGGCCGGCTGGTGGTCGGATTGGACACCGGCAGCAACCTGTTCAGCTTCCGGGATCCCGAGAGCGGGGTGATCGTCGGCTTCGACGCCGATATCGCCCGCGAGGTGGCCCGGGACCTGTTCGGTGACCCCGACAAGATCGAATACCGCAGTCTCGGTTCCGAGGAGCGGGAAGCGGCGCTGATCGAGCACCGGGTGGACATGGTGGTCAAGACCATGACCATCACCTGCGCCCGCCTGGCCAGGGTGTCCTTCTCCACTGTGTACCTGAAGGCGCACCAGCGGGTGCTGGCCGTACAGAATTCGGGTATCCAGAGCTTGCGGGATCTGGCGAACAAGCGGGTGTGCACGATTCGCGGCACCACCTCGCTCGAGCAGATCAGCCGGATCCAGCCCCAGGCATCCATTCTCACCGTCCCCACCTGGGCCGACTGCCTGGTGGTCCTGCAGCAGCGGCAGGTGGACGCGGTCAGTACCGACGACGCGATCCTGGCCGGACTGGCCGAACAGGACCCGTACACTGAGCTGGTCGGTCCGAGTATCAGCGAAGAACCGTACGGAATCGGCATTCCCAAGGGCGACGACGACCTGGTGCGCTTCGTGAACGGCACCCTCGACCGGATCCGCGCGGACGGTACCTGGAACCGCCTCTACAACCAGTGGCTCTCGGCCCTCGGCCCCTCCCCCGGACCCCCGCCGCCGACCTATCGGGACTGATCGCCGTGACGACGGACGAGTCGGTCGACCGGTCCGGCTCCGGGGACGTCCCGGAGCCGCCACCGACCCGTGCCGTCGACGCCGCCCGCCTCCGGCAACCGGACGGGCAGCCCAGTGCGACCACCCGGCTCGGGGCGGGCCGCGTGCGTGGCGATCACGGCACATCCGGGTCCGTCACGGGCCCGGGAATCACCGCCGCAGCGGGTACCGCCGCGCACTCGGAAAATGCCGCCGTCGCAGATGCGGCCACATACGCGGAAGCCGCGGCCGAAGCGGGTGCGAGCGGCCACCCGGAAGCCACCGCCACCGATACCGCCGTGCCGGTGCCCTCGGAAACCGCCGCCATGGCCGGTACGGCCGCATACGCGGAAACTGCTGCCGGCGCGGGTCCGGCGGGCGACCCGAACGGCACCCCCGTCGCCCGTTCCGACATGCACATCGAAACCGTTGCCGCCGCCGAGACTGCCTCATCCCCGGGAACCGCCGCGGTCGCGCAAACCGCCTCCTCCCCCGGAACCGCCGCAGTCGCGGAAACCGCCTCATCCCCGGAAACCGCCGCAGTCGCGGGAACCGCCGCGTACCCGGGTACCGCGGCGGCCGTGGCGTCCGCGGACACCGGTGTCCGGACGGGCTCGGGGTCCGCCGGGAGTTCCGGGCACGGCAGCGGTTCCCAGCTGCGTACCGGCCGCAGCAGCCGCACCGTGCGGTCCCGGCCCACAGTGCGCACCCTGGTCGCCGGCCTGGTCGAGATACCACCTGTCGAAGCCGCCGACCCGGTCGCCGCGGTCCTGACCGATCCGGTGGTCGCGGAGGGCAAACGGTTCTGCTGGCGCTGCGGCAAACCGGTGGGCCGGGCGAGCGCGAGCGGTCCGGCCACCACCCGCGGTATCTGCCCGAATTGCGGAGCCGCCTTCGATTTCCGGCCGACGCTGAGCCCCGGGGATATGGTCGCGGGGCAGTACGAGGTGCAGGGCTGCCTCGCGCACGGCGGGCTGGGCTGGATCTATCTCGCCGTGGACCGCAATGTCAGCGACCGTTGGGTGGTGCTGAAGGGTCTGCTGCACGCCGACGATATCGAGGCGCAGGCGGTGGCCGTGGCGGAGCGGGAGTTCCTGGCCGAGGTCGCTCATCCGGGCATCGTGAAGATCCACAATTTCGTCGAGCACCTGCCGCCGGGCGGTGAGCCGATCGGCTTCATCGTGATGGAGTACGTCGGCGGCCGTTCCCTGCGCAGCATGCTCGACGACCGCAAACGGCCCGAGCGGATCCCGGTGGCGCAGGCCATCGCCTACATCCTGGAGGTGCTGCCCGCGCTGGACTATCTGCACGCGACCGGGCTCACCTACAACGACCTCAAACCCGACAACATCATGGTGACCGAGGATCAGGTCAAGCTGCTCGACCTGGGGGCCGTCGCACCGATCGAAGCGTACGGGAACCTGTACGGCACCCGCGGTTTCCAGGCGCCCGAGATCGCCCGCACCGGCCCGACGGTCGCGTCCGATATCTACACGGTGGGCCGCACGCTGGCCGTGCTCACCCTGAACATGCCGACCGAACACGGCGCCTACCGCGACGGTCTGCCCGCCCCGGAGGACGAACCGATCCTGGCCCGGTACGAGTCGTTCCACCGGTTGCTGCTGTGCGCCACCGATACCGAGCCGGACCGGCGGTTCCCGTCCGCCGGAGCCATGGCCGACCAGCTGTCCGGGGTGTTGCGGGAGATCCTGGCCTTCGATACCGGGGTGGAGCGGCCGCACCGGTCCACGGTTTTCGGTAAACAGCGCAGTGCGTTCGGCACCGAGGAACTCATCGGCCAGACCGACGCCTACGCCGACGGGATCGCGCGCGACACCCTGCTCTCGGCCACCGATATCGCCGCCGCGCTACCGATCCCGCTGCTGCCCCGCACCGACCCGGCCGCCGCCCGGCTGACCGACACCTTGCAATCCGATCCGGACCAGGCGCTGGCCGCGCTGCACGAGGCACGCGAGCAACTCGCCGAGGACCCGGCCGCGGCACCGGAGAACCTGGAACGCGAACTGCGCCTGGCCGAGGCCCGCATCCTGCTGGACCTGGGCCGCGTCACCGAGGCCACCGATCTGCTCGACGCCATACCGCACACCGCCCGCCGGGATTGGCGGATCGACTGGTACACGGGCATGGCAGGTTTACGCGAGAAGGATTACGAGAAGGCCTATTCGGCGTTCGACGCGGTATTGCGGGTCCTTCCGGGTGAACTGGCACCGAAACTGGCCCTGGCCGCCACCGCCGAACTCGTACTCCAGCACTGGGCACCGGACGAGACCCGCGCCTGGCGCGATTACGCCGAGAATTTCTACGCCACCACCTGGCGTACCGATCACGGGTTGGTGAGCGCGGCTTTCGGTTCGGCCCGCCTGCTCACCGCCGCCGGCCGCCACCGGGAGGCCGTCACCGCCCTGGACGAGGTGCCGGGTTCTTCACGCTATTTCACCACCGCCCGGATGACCGTGGTCCTACTGCTGCTCACCAGCGCACCCGTCGCGGAACTACCGGAACACACCTTGCGCGAGGCGGCGGCCCGCGTGGAGGCCCTGCCGCCGGACGAACGCCGGGCCGTCCAACTGCGGGTGATGGTGCTGGGCTGCGCACTGGCCTGGTTGCAGGCCGGTAATACGCCGCAGCGGCCCCGGCCACCGCTCATGGGGGTCGCGTTCACCGAGCACGCGTTGCGCGACGGCACCGAATCGGGGCTGCGCACCCTGGCCCGGTTCGCCCCCGGCCGCCGTCATCGCTACGCCCTGGTGGACCTGGCCAACTACATCCGGCCCAACACCTGGTTCTGAATCGCCGCGCCCGAAGCTTCCCGGATCGCGCGTCCGGCCGGGCCGGTGAGACATTCACCGGCCCGAGTTCGAAGTCCACGATCCGGCCGTGCGCCGATGCCTGTGCGGCTGCGGGCAAGCCACCACTGCGGCGCGTTGGCACAATCCGTCCGGCGGTCGCGCCGGTGCGCCGACCGGGCGCTCCGGACCGGGCCCGGGGCTCGCGCTACCGGATCGATCCGGCGACCGTGTTCGGCCGGAGTGGCGGACCGGCGTGAACCGGCCCGCCCGCGGAATTCAGTCCGCCCAGATGGTTTCGATCGGGGTGGCCTCGGTGGGCGGCGGGGTGGGCACGCCGTTGGGGGTGCGGGAGAACCGGGGCGCCGGGGCGTGCTGGGTGACGTTGTCCAGTTCGATGAGCGAACCGCGCGCGGCGATATGTTCGTTCTCGCCCGCCTCGTCGAAGGTGAGCACCGGGCTCACACAGGCGTCGGTGCCGGTGAAGATCGCGGCCCATTCGTCGCGGGTCTTGCTGCGGAACTTCTCGGTGAACAGTTTCCTCAGTGTGTCCTGCCCGGCCGGGTCCATCTGGAAGGGCAGGCCTTCGGGATCGATCTCCAGGCCGGCCAGCAGCTGGGCATAGAACTGGGGCTCGATCGCGCCGACCGCCATGTACTTGCCGTCGGAGGTCTCGTAGGTGTCGTAGAACGACATACCGGTGTCGAGCAGGTTGGTTCCGCGTTCGGAGGACCAGGCACCGGTACCGCGGAAGGCCCAGATCATATTCGACAGCGCCAACGTCCCGTCGACCATCGCGGCATCGATGACCTGGCCTTTACCGGAGTTCTGGCGTTCCACCAGGGCAGCCAGGATGCCGAACACCAGGAACATGGAGCCGCCGCCGAAATCGCCGACCATGTTCAGCGGGGGCACCGGCCGTTCGCCCTTGCGGCCGATGGCGTGCAGGACGCCGGTGAGGCTGATGTAGTTGATGTCGTGCCCGGCCCGGTCCGATAGCGGACCCTCCTGGCCCCAGCCGGTCATCCGGCCGTAGACCAGGCGCGGGTTGCGTTCGAGCAGGTCGTCGGGTCCCAGTCCCATCCGTTCGGTGACGCCGGGCCGGAAACCTTCGATGAAGACGTCGGCTTTGTCCACCAGCCCGAGCACCTTCTCGATATCGGCCGGGTCCTTGAGGTTGGCCTCCACGACCGTGCGGCCGCGCAGCTGCGGCCGGTCGGCGCCGCCGGGCAGCTGACCGGCGCGCTGGACCCGCACCACATCGGCGCCGAGATCGGCCAGCAGCAACGCGGCATGCGGCCCTGGCCCGATTCCGGCCAGTTCGATCACGCGAATGCCCGCGAGCGGGCCCTGCTTGGTGGCGGTGGATGGTGTACTCACGCCCTACCTCGGTTCGTCGTCGATCCAGTGTCAGCCCCGCGGGACATATTGACAGTATGACAACAGCGGCTCCGAGTCACGGGGTCGGTGCGGTCCGCCCCGGCGCCGGTGGTTGTCGGTGGGCACGAGCAGACTGTCGGTATGCCGGACAGTGCGGTCGCGCCGCTGGACGCGACGGATTTCGACACCGCGATCGGCCGCTGTGCCATCGCCTGGCGGGCGGACGCCGTGGCCCGCTTCTCCCTCCCCGGCCACGACCCCGGCACCGGGTTCCGCGGCGGCGACGCTCGCCCGGTCCCCGAGCCGAGCACCGGCCCGCGCGCCGAGGCGCTCGCCCGCATCCGCGCCCACCTCGACGGCGATCTCGACGATCTGCGCTGGATACCGCTCGACCTCACCGGACCGCCGGAGTTCCACCGCGCGGTGTACGCGGTCACCCGGGCCATCGACCCCGGGCACACGCTCAGCTACGGGGAGGTAGCGCGCCGCTGCGGCGCGACCGGGGCCGCGCAGGCGGTCGGTCAGGCGCTCGGCAGCAATCCGATTCCCCTCATCGTGCCCTGCCACCGCGTCCTGGCCGCCGACCATTCCCTGCACGGTTTCTCGGCGCCGGGCGGTATCGATACGAAATCGAAGCTGCTGGCGATCGAACGCACCCCCGGCTTCGGGGAACCGGCCCTGTTCTGATCGGAAACGGGCCAAGGGTGCGGGTCACCGCCGCCGAGATCGCGGCCGAACTGGAGGTGTCGGTGGCGACCGCGCGCCGTGATCTGGAGGCGCCATCGACCGCCGGTGTCGGATCTCGCACGTCGAACCCCTCGACCAGGAAGCGCACCGGCCCGCCGATCTCGATCTGCCGGCCCTCTGGGCCGAGGTCGTCGAACAGATGGAACAGCGCCGCGCGACCACATCCGCCACCGTTCTCGTCGGCGAACGGCTGCTACCGGTGCTGCGCGATCGGCACGGCAGGCACCGCGAGGTCGCCGGGCCCGCTCCCGACGGGCGCGTCCGGGTGCGGTTCACCGCGCACACGGCGCGGGCGATCGCCGAACAACTCGCGGGCTGGGGCGCGCGCCCGTCCCCACCGTCACCATCACCGAGGCCCTCGACGTAGCCCTCTGCTACGGCTGGATCGACAGCCACCGCCGCGCCCTCGACGCCGACCACTACCGCTCCCTTGGTCGGTGGACGAACTCGGCTGCCCGCTTTCGGCCCTCGTCGCAGAGCCGGCGCATCGCGGCCGCACCCACCGCACACCGTGCGTCCGCTGCGCGATCCTGATCGCACCGCGCGCGCCCGCCGAGACCGCCGCCAGCAGCCCCAGCCCGAGCAGATACGGGGCGAGGCCGTCCAGGGGTCGTTGTGCCGTGGTCCCGGCGACCGCGCGCGTCCGAGGTGGCGATTCGGCGCCTACCGCCACATTGCGAATATCCGGCTCGCCGACGGGCGGGGCAGGCCGCGGCAGCGCGGGCGCGGGGCCGGGGTCGGGGTCGGCGGGTACGGGAGCGGCCGGAGCCGGCTGCGCCGGGGACGGTACGGGTACGCGATTGGTGGCGAGGTCTTCGGCGACCGCGGTGAACCATTTCAGCACCAGGTCGGCGGCGGGCCGGCCGTCCGCCGTGTAGCCGGCGTGGAAGTAGTCGCCGTGTTTGCGGACCGTATCCGCGTAGCGCAGCCACAGTCCGGGGTCGAGGAGCTCGGCGTTCTCGGCACTCAATTGGCCGAGCGCGTTGAACGACTTGCTGATCAGGTTGAACACGGTGCGCCGGGGTAGCGGGCGGCGGGCGCCGGCGACGAGCGCGTCGGTGGCCCGTTCGATACCGGTCAGCGGGTCGGGCGCGGTGGCGATACCGGCGACCTCGGCGGGTTCGAGGGCGATTCCGATGATGGCCAGCAAGGTGTTGAGCGCACTGGTACCCAGTTTCAGCAGCGCTTCGCGGGCCTGCGGTTCGCTGCCCGAGCGTGGGTCGGCGGCTTCGGCGAGTCGGACACCGAGCGGCTTCTCCGGTGTCAGCGACAGTGTGCCCAGCGAGTATCCGCGCAGGTCGTGGGTGACGACCGCGGTCGCGGTGCGCGAGAGCGTCGCGGAGAAGCCGTCGCCGATCGATGCCAGCGCCGCCACCGGGTCCGACGGGAGCAATTCCGCCTGGCCGAGGATGTTGACCACCATATGCAGCAGCGGGGCGTCGGTGGGGGCGTCGCAGGCGAGGTCACCGGGCAGGCACAGCGAGGCGACCCGGCCGGTGAGATCCCCGAAGTCCGGCGCGATATCACGCAGTGGCCCGATACCGCCGCCCGGCGCGGGACGCTGCGGAAATTCTTGCAGCACCGCCAGTTCCGCACCTGTGGTACCGGGTGCCGGCGCCGGACGCCCGGCGTCCGGCAGTCCGGGGAACACCGCCGCTCCGGGGGCACGGGTGGGGTCGGCCAGCAGTGCCACGGCCGCGACCCGGTCGGCCGGCACCACGCCCCGGCCGGTGCCCACCTCGCGCGCGAACATCGAAACGACATGCGCGCCCTGCGAGTAACCGACCAATCCCAGCTGAGAACCCGGACAGCGCTGGGCGACCTCGGCGGCCATATCGCGCAACCGTTCCAGCCCCTCACCCGCCGAGACGGAATACGGTGCCGTGGTGGCGCCGGGTAGTGCGCCGCCGAAACCGGCCAGGTAGGGAACATAGGCACGGCCCACGGCCGGCCCGCTCAGCATTTCGGTCAGCGGACCCAGCACCAGCGACAGCAGACCGGCATCCACGGCCACCGGGGAGTCCGGGGTGGATTCGCCGGTCCCCTGCACACCGAGAACGAAGAGGCCGGGGCAGCCCCCGGCCTCCGCCAACGCCACGTCGACGCCGTCCTGGGCACGGGCGACCGCGGGTGGTCCGATCGAGGGTGCGGCGACCGATACGGTCACCGCGCCGGCGACAGCGCAGACCACTCGCTCGAACACCGTGCGGGCGCGGCTCATCCAGACCTCCGACCTGATCAGAACGGCGCGGCCCCGGGCAGTGCCGCGCGGCAATCGACCTCGCGCGGGCCCGCTAGGGGACGAGTAGCGCGATAACGAGATCCAGCACCGTGCCGACGAGCTGTCCGACAACACTCAGAAGCAACTGAACTCCTCACAGCGAACGCGAATGCGCCGGGACGTATCCGAGATGCCCGGCACGAAAAGGGTTGCTACATCGGAATGCCCGCTCCGGCCGTCACCGCGCAGCGATGGTCCGGAGCGGGCACCCCACAACGAGTTCGCCCGCACGGAAGTGCACGTCAGGTGCAGTGTTCACGAGCACATCCGCCGGCGGGGCGACCCACTCAGAAGAGGACGTCGCCGAGGCCACCGACCACAGCGGCGAGGTTCGTGACGACGCTACCGATGAGTTCCACCAGACCACCCAACAGTCCCATTTCAATCCTCGCTTCTCTGGTTTCGTTGTCCGCCCGGGCGGGCGCCCGGGCCCTTACGGTTGCGCTCTCACCCAAGCCCCCGACAGCTGATGGACGAGACCGAACATGGCGTCCTAGCAGCAGTTATGGCTTGTAGCTATGAGACATACCATCTGGTATTCGACGCCGGTTCGCAAATGGATGGGGAGAACCTGTAACGAATTCCGCACTGCGAGCGATGGGCCCCGTCACTGCCGCGCGCGAAGAGCGCGCTCTCCGAATTGATCTACGCACCGGCCGTGGACCCCACCGTCGGGATGGCGTTCGCGCTGTCGCGCACCGCTCATCTGAAGGTCGGGACATCGGTGGCCCTCCTGCCCGGACGTCACCCCGTTCTGGTCGCCGAACAGCTTCGCCCGTCGGCAGCCGCGGCCGGGCCCGTACCTCGCAGCCGTCCCGCGGCCGCGACCAGTGCGGCGGCGGCGACCACCTCCACCCAGAAGTAGAACCAGATGGGATAGAACGCGACCGAGCCGTCCAGTACCCGGGAGACGACCCGGCCGGCCGCCATCCCGGCGAGCGCGACGGCCACCGCCAGCACCACACCCCGGCCGAGTTCCCCGGTGTCCAGAGCCGCCCAGCCGAGCACGCCCGCGACCGCGAGCCCGAACCCGCCGTACACAGCGCGAACCTCGGAGCGCCCGGTGGCCGTGGTCACGGGAATACCGAAGGGCGCGGTCGGTTTCGCCGGCACGGCGAGCGCGTACAGGCCCATTGCCGCGAAAAGGATTGCTGCCACGAGCAGTACCACCGGCCGCATCACTACCTCCACGTTTCGTCTACTGGTCGCCCATCATCCGCCCGGCCGGCGGGCCCGGCTTCCGGAAACATGCTCTCGCCCACTGCTGCGGCCACGGCCGGACGGCCACCGTCCCGGACACGCTGCGCACCGCCGCGGAACGCAGGTCGGGGCGGCATCGCTGCCACCGCTCAGCACGACGCGGCGGCCTGTTCCACACAGCTTCCCCCGGCACCCGCGAGCCGGTCGGGAACGCCCACGGTGAACGTGCGGCCATGAGCGGCACCCTCGACCGCCTCCGCATAGACACCCGCGACCTCCGACACCGGCGTACCGGTGGTGGCGTCCATCCCCAACGACCGCCGAACCTGGTTCGCCGTCGGATTCCGCGCTGCGGCTGCTCGCCGGCCTGACCGCCGAGGGACCGGATGCGAGCGGAACGCGGTGACTCCGAGCGCGATCGCCGATGATCCCGGTCGGTCGAGTCGCGGCAGGCAGACCGGCGAGTGCCGGTCGCATTCCGCTCCGGGATCCCGAACTCGCCGCCGGTGGCGATCCGGCGGTCCGAACCATCTGGTAGACAATGTATTCCGCCCGGAGGGCTTATCCGATCGAACAGCTCACACGCCGGCGACCGATCTCGCGGCAAGTGTCCCCGAGAACCGGGTCCCGGCGCGGGAAGGAGCAGCCTGTGATCCGTTCCAGCATCATGGCGGAGAAGACCGGCGAACTCATCCGAACCCTCAGCCGCGAGGCCGGGAAAGCGGCGCGCGCCCTGGCAGATGGGGTCGGTTCCTTCGGTCACGGCGCGGAACGAGCCGTACATACCTTCCTCGAAACCGAGCGCTGGAAGAACTCGCCCGAACGACACACCCAGTTCGTCGAGCAGTACAAGGCGCGGCAACAGATATGGCATCGCGACGCCCTCGCCGATCCGGCACGCGGCCATATCGATCCCTATCGCCCCAACGGGGAACCGGATCTACTCAGGGACAACCGCCACTACGAGGTCGTGCCCCTGACCTTCCCGAGAGACGGCGCCGCGGTCTTCGTCGAACAGCGCGGGTGGGCGGATTGCCATGTCGTCGGCGCGCTGAATGCGCTGGAGAAAGCGGAGCCGGGCACACTCGTCGCCATGGTGCGACAGTCGGGCGATATGGTGACCGTCCGGACTGCTCGCGGCGCCTACACCATGCGCCCCACCCTCCCGCACAACCCGGACGGCACCGAGGCGTTCGCCAGAGGAACCGACGGATCCACCTTCGCCGCCTATATCGAGAAGGCGGCCGCCATGCATTTCGGCTCGTACAAAGCCGTCCAGTTCGGCGATGCCGCGGAGGTCATGCGCTGGGCCGCAGGCGACCGCTATGCCACGGCCCACATCAGGGATATCCGCGAGATGCCGATCGACGAGGCCCGCGCCGTTCTCGAGTCCGGTAACCCGGTGGCCGTCAATATCGTCCCGCCCGAGCGGCCGAACGATATCCCGGCGGATCTCGCCGAGTTCAACCTCAACCCCAAGCACGTCTGGGCGCCGGTCACCCTCGACCCGGATGGAGGGCTGGAAATGCGGAATCCGGTGATAGCGAGAGGTGACTCGGCCGGGCTGACACTCGAGGCCCTGCATCGGATGAACGCCAGTCTCCATTGGGTGGACAACCCCGGCTGAAGGACCGGCCCGTCGGCTCAGGGGGTGAGGATGGTCTTACCGAGCGCGGTACGGGCCTCGAAGGCGCGGTGGGCCCTCGCGGCTTCCGCCAAGGGCAGGACCGTGCCGATCACCGGATCGAGTTCGCCGCGCACGACCAGCTCCTCGGCCCGCCGGACCAGTTCCGGCCAGCGCTGCGGGCGGTAGCCGAGGCTGAACGGGATGAGCGCGGCGCCGACCGGGAGGAGCTGATCCGAACCGATTTCCACCGGATTGCCGCTGGCCGAACCGAAGACGACCATCCGGGCGCCCGGCACGGTGAGCAGACCGTAGGCCTCGCGTGCGGTCTGCCCGCCGCCGGTTTCCAGCACCACCGATACCGGTCCCACCTCCTCGGTCCAACCGGGTCGTGAGTAGTCCACAGTTGTGTCGGCGCCCAGGTCGGCGGCCAGCCGCCGCTTCGACTCCGCGCTCGCGCCGGCCACGACCCGGGCACCGGCCCGTTTGGCCAACTGCACCAGCAGGGTTCCGATACCGCCACCGGCCGCCTCCACCAGCACTGTGTCACCGGGGCCGATCTCGGCGGTTTCGAACACCCCGACCGCCGTCGCGCCCTGCCCGAGCAGCGCGAGCGCGCGATGCTCGTCGAGCCGGTCGTCGAGCGGCGCGGCATCCGCCGCGGATACGACCACCAATTCGGCGCTCGCCCCGCTGATGCGCGCCCTGCCCGACGTCTGTGAATCCGACACCTGGGCACCCTGGCGCACCCTGCTGGCCGATCTGATCGCGCAGGTCACTCCCGATGCCGACACCGAATTCCTGGCGTCGGCGATCTTCGCGAGCATGCGTCCGGAGATCACCGATATGATCGGCGTCCGCCGCCACCGCGCCGGCGTGCTGGACCTGACCGCGCGCATCCTGGCCACAGGCGTTCCGTCCTGAGCGGCATTCGGCCGGTGACATGCGCGAATTCGGACCGGCGACCGCGTCCGATCCGGGCTACTTTGGTGCTGTGAGCACTTGGGGAGAAATCGTTGTCGGCCTGGTGATCCTGGTCGGTCTCATCGGCATCGTGGTGCCGATTCTGCCAGGGGTGATCCTGATCTTCGGGGCGATCGCCGTCTGGGCCTTCGTCACCGGCGGGACGACCGCATGGGCAGTACTGGCGATCGGCACCGCCCTGCTGGTCATCTCCGGAGTCGTGAAGTACACCTGGCCGGGCCGCAAACTGAAGGAAGCGGGAGTGCCGAACCGGACATTGCTGCTGGGCGGTCTCGTCGGCATAGCCGGGTTCTTCGTCATCCCGGTGGTCGGGCTTTTCGTAGGCTTCATTGTCGGCGTGTATATCTCGGAACTGCAGCGGCTCCCCGACAACCGGCAGGCATGGGTATCGAGCAAACACGCGATCAAGGGCGTCGGGCTCTCGATCCTGGTGGAGTTGCTGGGCGCGTTACTGGCGAGCGGGGTATGGGTGATCGGCGCGATTGCCGCCTGAGCCGTCGTCGCCCGTTCAGGATCGCTGCGCCAGCTCGTATCGGAGCACTCGCGTCTCTTCCGACAACAACTCCTTATCGAGCGGATTCGCCGAGCCCGCGATCTGTTCCTCCAACACGGTTATATGGTGACGGATTTCGGCGGTGCCGATGTTCGTATCACCCAGGATCAGATTACCGCTCATCCGATCCGGCCGATATATCAGGGGTTGACCGTATCGCTGCGCCAGAGATTCTTTCTGAATCGTGTAATGGCTGGCACCCTGACCGACGAACACATCGTAACCCTGCCGTTTCCAGCCATCGATACTGTCCATGATGCTCATTTCCCGCACGTTTACTCGGTAACGCACGATCTCGTTCACAGGATTGGACGTATCCATCAAGTTCGGATTGAGCATATCGCGGATGTCCTTCACCGGGTCGAAATGCTCGCCGAGATGCTCCTCGTACCAGGAGGTAAGAGTGTCGAAGTTCAATCGCTGGGGACCATCGGCATTGGGCCATCGCCCGGTATCACGCAGGCTCCTGTCCTGATCGGACGTCCAGCGCCGGAGCACTTCGAGCATTTCCTCGGCCTCCGGGCGCGGGTCCCGGTGCTGCATGTGTTTCACTTTATTCAGAAACTGCCACAAATGGTGGAGCCGCTCTCGCCCGGGATCCGGCACCGTCAAGAACTCTATGGGCTCGATATCCCCCAGCTCGCCGCGAATCCCGTGGTGAACGGCAAGCGCTTTGATATGCAGGTGATCACCGCGCTGCCGGACGGCGTCGTCCAGATCCAGTCCGCGCACCGCGGCTCGTTCAGCCCGGACCGGGCCGCCGCTGGATGATCGGCAATGGGCGGGTCGTCCCGTCGTGAGCCGAGGGTCGGTCGTCGCGCGGCGGAACCAGAAGCGGCAGGGTGGGGGCGGGGTCCTCGATGGTGCGGTCGATCGCGGGCAATCCGTAGAACGCGCGGGCATTGTCCTCCAGCACCGCGTTCATATCGGCGCCGACCACATCGCAGATCAGCTCCACATCCGCTTCGCGGAACGGCCGGCCCGCGCGGGTGCCGGGCAGATCGCTGCCGAACATCAGCGCCTCCGGACTGACCGCGTGGATCCGGCGCAACGCCGTCGCGACATCCATATCGACCCGCCCGAAACCGGTTGCCTTCACCCGCGCACCCCGCTCGACCAGGTCCAGCAGGTACGACAGACCCTCCTCGGACATCCCGAGATGGTCGATGGACACCTTCGGCAGTTTCAGGATCACCGGTTGCAGCGAGGCCAGCATCTGACCGTCCACGTAGATCTCCACATGCCAGCCCGCCAATTCGTAAGCCCGCAAGGCCTGCCGGGTCATACTCGCGATATCGGCGGCCGCGCGTTTGAGGTTGAACCGGACCGCGCGCACGCCGGCCTCGTGCAGGGCGAGGATCTCAGAGTCGGAGGCATCGAGATCCAGCCGGGTCACGCCGACCCAACCGGGTCCGAGTTCGGCCAGGGCAGCGCGCAGATAGCTCTGGTCGTTGCCCTGGAACGAGGCGCTCACCACCGCACCACCGGAAGGCCGGAACCGGGACATCCGCCGCCGGTAGTCGGCGACGGTGTAGGGCTCCGGTAGGTAGCCTTCGTTCTCGATCAGCGGAAAACGCGGATCGATGATGTGTACATGGGCGTCGAACACTGCTACAGCATGCCTGATGGATCGGGACGCCCGCTGCTCTCGACCATGGACCGGGAGCAGCGGACGGTGGATCAGACCTTGTGGGGTTCGCTCGCGCGCAACATATCTTCGCGCTCGACGACCTTGACCCGCTCGCGGCCCTCGGGCTCGCCCAGCGACCGCTCGTGCGCGTCGAGCCGGTACCAGCCGGCCCAGGTGGTGAACGGGATACCCCGGCCCTCCAGGAACTCGAGCACGGCCTCGGGCTCCGGGTTCTCGGCCGGCACGAACTTCGTGCTGTCGTCCACGAGGCAGGCGACCGTCTCGTTCGCGTCACCCTTGGTATGGCCGATGAGCCCGACCGGACCGCGCTTGATCCAGCCGGTCACATAGGTGCCGGGCATGTAGCGGGCGGCGCCGTCGGCACCCTCGTCGACCAGGACCCGGCCGGCCTCGTTCGGGATGACCCCGGCCTGATCGTCGAAGGGCAGCTCCGAGATGTTCTGCGACAGGTAACCGACGGCCCGGTAGACGGCCTGCACGTCCCATTCCTTGAAGGTGCCGGTGCCCTTCACATTGCCGGTGCCGTCGAGCTGGGTGCGTTCGGTACGCAGGCCCACGACCCGGCCGTCCTCACCGAGGATCTCGGAAGGCGATTCGAAGAAGTGCAGGAACAGCTTGTGCGGGCGATCGCCCTGGTCGCGGATGGCCCACTGTTCGAGGGTGTTGGCCACCATATCGACCTGCTTGGAATGACGCCGGGCCGCTTCGGAACCCTCGTCGTAGTCGATGTCCTCCGGATCGACGATCACCTCGATCGTCGGGGAGTGATCGAGTTCGCGCAGTTCCAGCGGGGTGAACTTGGCCTGCGCCGGGCCGCGGCGGCCGAACACGTGCACCTCGACGGCCTTGTTGTTCTTCAGGCCCGTGTACACGTTCGGCGGGATCTCGGTCGGCAGTAGTTCGTCACCGGTCTTGGCCAGCACTCGCGCCACATCGAGGGCGACATTGCCGACACCGAGCACCGCGACCTTCTCCGCCTCCAGCGGCCAGGTGCGCGGCACGTCCGGGTGCCCGTCGTACCAGGACACGAAGTCGGCCGCGCCGTAGGAGCCGTCCAGGTCGATACCCGGGATGGGCAGCGCCCGGTCGGCGTTGGCGCCGGTGGAGAAGATCACCGCGTCGTAGAAGCGACGCAGATCCGACAGCGTGATATCGGTGCCGTAGTCGATATTGCCGAGCAGGCGCACCTGCTCCTTGTCCAGCACCTTGTGCAGGGCGGTGACAATGCCCTTGATCCGCGGATGGTCCGGCGCCACGCCGTAGCGGATCAGTCCGAACGGGGCGGGCATCCGCTCGAACAGATCGATCGAGACGTCCGCATCGGATTTCATCAACGCGTCGGCGGCATAGATACCGGCCGGCCCGGCCCCGACGATCGCGATCCGAAGCGGGCGGTTCGCTTCCTTCTGCTCGGTCATCTGTTACGCGCACCCTTATCGGTCGAAAGAATCACTGGCGTTGTGGTTAGCATAGGCTAACTTGACGCGCGGCTCGTATGCACCTACATCGCGCCGTCCGTGGGTGGCTGTTCACCGTTCGTCGTCCCACGTCTCCGCGGGTAGCGCTGTGCTGCGGTACCCGCCGTACCCACGATTCTATCGGGGTGCGGGCACGGTGCGATCCGGGGACCAGGGATGATCGTCGGTATGAGCGATCCCGGAGCGGCCGACGAGCGGCCCGCCACCGAATCGGGCGACGACGAGCGACCGCGCTCGATCACCCCGTTCATCGTGGCCGCGGCGGTCGCGGCCCTGGTCCTGGCGGGTGTACTCATCGCCGGCCTGGTGGCGCCCGCTGAGAAAAATGTCACAGATTCCGACCGGATCGCGGGAGCGGTCCGGGAGTTCGCCGATGTGAGCAATCGCTACGGGCCCGAACCGCCCCGCCGGGCGGTCTGCCCCGGTTTCGTACCCGCCCGCTCCCCGCTGGCCGGACAGCTGAAACCCGGCGAAACCGGAAAGGATATCGAGATCACCGGATTCGGCCCCGTCCACATCACCGGCGATACCGCGAACATCGAAGTGACCAGCCGTGTGGAAGGCGAGGAGCGGACCGCGACCTGGTGGCTGTTCCAGTCCGACGGCGACTGGCTGGTGTGCAACCAGCCGGCCGGCTGAGCCCGCCGAAGGCGTCAACCGATGTTTGACACGGCCCGACCTCGCCGGGCAATCTTTTCGGTTAGGTCATGAGTACCAGTGCCAAGCCCCGGCTCGCTGGTCGGCAACCCTCCTCCGCGGTGGGGTGCTCCGGGTGACGACCTGGCACGCATCGATCGGATGCGGCAAGTGCGGATTCACAGGAGGTGCCACGTATGAATTACGCAGGGGATATCGGCCCGGAGCAGGCATGGGAACTGCTGACCGAGAACCCGGACGCAGTCCTGGTGGACGTGCGGACCGAAGCCGAATGGAAGTTCGTCGGAGTACCCGACACCAGCTCCATCGCCAAGCCGACGCTGCTGGTGGAGTGGGTCCACGGCACCGGCGCCCGCAATGCCGAATTCCTGGACCAGCTGCGTAGCGCCCTGTCCGACCGCCCCGCGGACGCGCCCGTCCTCTTCCTGTGTCGCTCCGGTCAGCGTTCGGCGCATGCGGCCGACGCCGCGACCGCCGCGGGTATCGGACCCTCCTACAACATCAGCGACGGCTTCGAAGGCCCGCTGGACGAACTCGGGCACCGCGGCGGCTCCGGCTGGCGGGCCCACGGACTGCCCTGGCGGCAGTCGTGATCGGCGGCGGTTCGTTCGAACGGCCCTTACCCGAAGGAGTCGGTCCGGCGACACTGGGTGTGCGTGGCGGCCTGAGCCGCTCGGGGTTCGACGAAACCTCCGAGGCCCTGTACCTGAACTCCGGGTTCGTCTACGCCAGCGCCGAAGCGGCCGAGGCCGCGTTCACCGGGGACAACCCGCACTACGTGTACTCCCGCTACGGCAACCCGACGGTGACCACCTTCCAGGAGCGGATGCGCCTGCTCGACGGCGCCGAAGCGTGTTTCGCGACCGCCAGCGGTATGGCCGCCGTTTTCGTCGCCCTCGGTGCGCTGCTGAAGGCAGGCGACCGGCTGGTGGCCGCGCGCAGCCTGTTCGGCTCCTGTTTCGTGGTGTGCAATGAGATCCTGCCCCGCTGGGGTGTCGAGACCGTGTTCGTCGACGGCGAAGATCTCGACCAGTGGGAAGCGGCACTGTCCGTACCCACCACCGCGGTGTTCTTCGAGACTCCGGCCAACCCGATGCAGACCCTGGTCGACGTGCGCAAGGTCTGCGAGCTCGCGCACGCCGCGGGCGCGCAGGTGGTCCTGGACAATGTATTCGCCACCCCGCTGCTGCAGCGTGGCTTCGAACTCGGCGCCGACGTGGTGGTCTACTCGGGCACCAAACATATCGACGGTCAGGGCCGGGTGCTGGGCGGCGCGATCCTCGGTACCTCCGAGTACATCGAAGGCCCGGTCAAGACGCTCATGCGCCACACCGGCCCGGCCCTGAGCCCGTTCAACGCATGGACGCTGCTCAAAGGTCTGGAAACCATGCCGCTGCGGGTCCGACAGTCCACCGATTCGGCGCTGCGGATCGCGCGCTACCTCGACGAGCATCCGGCCGTGAGCTGGGTCCGGTACCCGTTCCTGGAATCGCACCCGCAGTTCGCGCTGGCGGCCGAGCAGATGAGCGGAGGCGGCACCGTGGTGACCTTCGAACTGAAGGCCGCCGCCGACCTCGCCAAGAAACGCGCCTTCGAGGTACTGAACGGGCTGCGGATCATCGATATCTCCAACAACCTGGGCGACGCGAAAAGCCTGATCACCCACCCGGCGACCACCACCCACCGGGCCATGGGCCCGGAGGGCCGCGCGAGCATCGGACTCTCGGACGGGGTCGTCCGGGTCTCGGTCGGCCTCGAGGACATCGAAGACCTCCTCGGCGACCTGGACCACGCGTTGAGCTGATCGCGCAGCGGCCGTGGAGCGCCGGAACAGGGGTGCACCCCCGTACAGGCGGTTCCATGCTTGGGGACTACTACGGCAGTCCCGATCCCGATCGCCTTTACGAACAGCCGCACCCTCTCGGTGCCGAGTTAGGCGAGGCCCACATCTTCACCATCGCCGGACGGGTTCTGCCCTCGACCAGGCCCGTCGACCGACACCGCCCCGGAGACCGTGCGCTCAGATCGGCGGAGTCACTACCTCGGTGAACGGGGTGCGGACCCGCCCGACCAGGTCGGCGACCGAGCTCAGCACAGTGGTCGGCCGGTACGGATACTGCCCGACCGATACCTTCGTCGAGATACCGGAGGTCACCAGGATGGTGCGCATACCGGCCTCCATCCCGGAGATCACATCGGTGTCCATCCGGTCGCCGATCATCACACTGGTCTGGGAGTGGGCACCGATGCGGCGCAGCGCCGAACGCATCATCAGCGGATTCGGTTTGCCGATGTAGTAGGGGTCGCGGCCGGTGGCCCGGGTGATCAGGGCCGCCACCGAACCGGTCGCGGGCAGTACGCCGTCCCGGGAGGGGCCGGTCGGGTCGGGGTTGGTGGCGATGAACCGCGCACCCCGCTCGACCAGCCGGATGGCCGTGGTGATCGCCTCGAACGAATAGGTGCGGGTCTCGCCCAGCACCACATAGTCGGGATCCACCTCGGTCAGCACGTAGCCGATCTCGTGCAGGGCGGTCGTGAGTCCGGACTCGCCCACCACATAGGCGGTGCCGCCGGGTCGCTGTTCGTCGAGGAAACTGGCGGTGGCCAGCGCCGAGGTCCAGATCGAATGCTCCGGGATCTCCAGTCCGGTCTGCCGCAGCCGGGCCTGGAGATCGCGAGGTGTGCGGATCGAGTTGTTCGTCAGTACCAGGAACGGGATCTCCTCGGCCCGTAATTCGGCGAGGAACTCGTCGGCGCCGGGCACCATATGGTCCTCGCGTACCAGCACCCCGTCCATATCGGTGAGGTAGGACAAAATCCGGTCATCTGGGCTCACCCATCAATTCTGCGCCTCCGGCGGCGTGCGAACCGGGTATGCCGCGCCCGGGTGAGGAACGTGACACAAGTCGACACCACCGTGGACCTGTGCGCGTCCACCTACCGATCCCCGCCACCGCATCGGCCGAGGTGGACCTCCGGCCCCGCGTGGGCGGCGGGTGGGCTCGTCCCAACTGCGCCTATTAATGTCGAATCCGGGCCGGAGACGGCCGACCACAACGCGACAGGAGTGGGCGCACATGGGTGAACTGAAGCTCGGATACAAAGCATCGGCGGAACAATTCGGACCCCGGGAACTGGTGGAGCTGGCGGTACTGGTCGAGGAACACGGCCTCGACAGCGCCACGGTCAGCGATCATTTCCAGCCGTGGCGGCACAAGGGCGGCCACGCGCCGTTCTCCCTTGCCTGGCTGGCCGCGGCGGGTGAGCGCACCGAGCGGATCCTGCTCGGCACCTCGGTGCTCACCCCCACCTTCCGATACAACCCCGCCGTGATCGCGCAGGCGTTCGCGACTCTGGGCTGCCTGTATCCGGGCCGGGTGATGCTGGGTGTGGGCACCGGTGAGGCGCTCAACGAGATCGCCACCGGTTACACCGGGGAATGGCCGGAGTTCAAGGAGCGCTTCGCGCGGTTGCGCGAAGCGGTGGACCTGATGCGCGCCCTGTGGACCGGCGCCCGCACCGATTTCGACGGCACCTATTACAAGACGGTCGGCGCCTCCATCTACGACGTCCCCGAAGGCGGGATCCCGGTCTACATCGCCGCCGGCGGCCCGGTGGTGGCCCGGTACGCGGGCCGCGCCGGCGACGGGTTCATCTGCACCTCCGGTAAGGGCATGGACCTGTACACGGAGAAGCTGATGCCGGCGGTGGCCGAGGGCGCGGCGAAAGTGGACCGCGAGGTCGGCACGATCGACAGGATGATCGAGATCAAGATCTCCTACGACACCGACCCCGAACTCGCGCTGGAGAACACCCGCTTCTGGGCGCCGCTGTCGCTGACCCCCGAGCAGAAGCACAGCATCCACGACCCGATCGAAATGGAGGAAGCGGCCGACGCGCTGCCGATCGAGCAGATCGCCAAACGTTGGATCGTCGCCAGCGACCCCGACCAGGCAGTCGAATTGGTCAAACCCTACGTCGACGCCGGACTGAACCACCTGGTCTTCCACGCACCCGGACATGATCAGAAGCGCTTCCTGGATCTGTTCCAGCGCGACCTGGCCCCGCGGCTGCGCGAATTGGGCTAGTTCACGTTTTGCTTGCGGTGCCCTGCACCTCGCGGCACCGCAAGCGAAAGTCCGGTCTGTCGCTGTTCGCCGGCCGGGATCGCCACGGTCACCCGGCACTGTCGATTCTGACCTTGACCGCCTGCGGCCGGTATTTGGCAGTGTTCTCCAGGACGCCGTCGACGCTCCCGTTCAGGTTATAGGTGATGGTCAGCTCGTTGCCCCGTCGTAGGTCGGGCTGTTCATGAGCGTTGTAGACCACCGCTTCGGGGTCACCGAAGAAACCGAGCGGGCCGGATTCCGTGGCCCGATACAGCAATGTGGGTGAATCGAATGGACCAGCGGGCGAATCCGACAGATATCCGAGGATGTCCGGACTGTATGGAGCGTTGGTGTCCTGGGTGACGAGCAGAAATCTGTCGTTGTCGAATCGCGAAACGCTGTACTCGTTGGCTACGCCCGACATCACCGGCGCCGAGTCGGTCTCATGAGGAGACCATCCACCGGTACCGTCGGAGAATTCCCACGGCGTCCGCAGATCATCTCCGTTCACCCTTGCAATGTGCATGAATTTCTCGGCCCCACGGTCGTCGACTCCGTACACGTAGGTTTTATTCGTGTGCTGGTCGAATTCGACCCACGACGCCCAGTGCACCCCCGATTCGGAGGGCATCGCCGTCACGTCCAACCGTCGGAGGTCGTGAGCGTCGAACCTGACCAGCAGATTCTCTTGGAAATCCAGTTCCCCTTGCCCACCCGGAATCAAGGCCATCCGGAGACGCTCGGCGTCGAAATCCCCGCCACGATCCACCACACGGGAATCGCCGGTGAATCCCAAGAACATCGTATCCAGCGTATTTCTACTGGTCACGTGTGATCCGCCGAGCCAATGGAACTGTTCGCCACGCGGCGGAAACACCGCTCGAGCACCACCGTCCGGCGCGGAGCCGAGCACGGTACGCATACTGCCGTCCCGTTCCACGAGGACGAAGCTGTTGCTCACGAACGGTGTATCCCGCGAACGCGCGCCGAACTCGTCGACACGGCCGAGGAATGTGTCGGAGAACATAAAGACATGGCGACCATCCGGTAGCCGTCGCACATATGTGCTGTCTGCCCCGGTCCAACCGTTGTCGTCGGTATAGGCATACCTGGAGAGCAGTGTGTTCAGATCGTAGTGCGGGGTACTGGACAGAACTCGCAGATTCGAAGCAGCCGGCGAATCGTTCCCGAGACCTGCTATCGAGCGCTCGGACCGCTGGGCCGTGTCCTCCATGACACCGGCGCCGCCCCGGAGCGTATGCGAAGTCCTTCCGTACTCCGTCTTGAAGACAACGGCCAGGTCCTGGACCGGCGGTACGGCTCTTTCGATTACGTTCTGCCACAGCCTGTCCCAGGAAGACACCGGACGATTTTCGCACGAGAATTTTCGAAACATCCGGGAATCGCCCGATACCGAATCCGGCGCTGTCTTCGCGCACCGGAATCGCACAAACTCCAGGTACCGCGGGCCCGTCGCGGATGCGCCGTATCCCGCGAGGCCGACCGGAGGCTGGGTACACACCCACTCGACCCTCGACGCCGCGCACCACAAACACGCCGATGAACACAGCTAGGCTCTCCGTATGGCCGAGGTAGCTGCGTCCAGTGTGTACATCGCGTCGCCGGAAGGCGATACCGGTAAGTCGACCGTGGCGCTCGGCGTGCTGCAGATGCTGTGCGCGACCACCGCGCGGGTGGGGGTGTTCCGGCCGATCACCCGGTCGGCCACCGAACCGGATTACATTCTCGAGCTGCTGCTCGAGCACAGCACCGCCGATATCGAGTACCAGCAGGCGGTGGGTGTCGGGTATGAGCAGGTGCACGCCGACCCGGATGCCGCGATCTCCGAGATCGTCATGCGGTATCACCAGGTGGCCGCGGTCTGTGATGCCGTGGTCATCGTGGGCAGCGATTACACCGATGTGGCGAGTCCGAGCGAGCTGCGGTTCAATGCCCGGATCGCGGTGAATCTGGGGGCGCCGGTGCTGCTGGTGGTGCGGGGGGCGGGGCGGTCGGTCGAGGAGGTCGAACAGCTGGTGGAGCTGTGCACCGCCGAGCTGAAGTCCGAGCACGCGCAGCTGGTGGCCGTTGTCGCCAACCGCTGCGCACCCGGCGAGCTCGAGAGGGTCCGGGAGGCGCTGGCGCCCTTCGGGGTGCCGTCGTGGAGCCTGCCGGAGGTGCCGCTGTTGATCTCGCCCACCATGGCCGAGCTGTGCGAGGCGCTGGACGGCGAGATGTACAGCGGCGACCCCGAACTGCTGGACCGGGAGGCACTGGGGGTGATGGTCGGCGGGATGACCGCGGAGCACATTCTGGAGCGTCTCTTCGACGGTGCGGTGGTGATCGCTCCCGGCGACCGCTCCGATGTGCTGCTCAGTGTGGTCAACGCCCACGAGGCCGAGAGTTTCCCCTCGCTGGCCGGGATCATCATGAACGGCGGGCTGCTCCCGCATCCGGCGGTCGCCCGGCTGATCACCGGGCTCAAACCGCGATTACCCATCCTGACCACGGGTCTGGGCACCTACGAGACCGCCGGGGTGGCGCATCGCACCCGCGGCCGGATGTCGGCGCACAACCCGCGCAAGGTGGATACGGCGCTGGCGCTCATGGAAACCCATGTGGATGCCGCGGATTTCCTCCGCCGGCTGGAGGTTCCGCCGTCCAGCGTGGTGACCCCGCAGATGTTCGAATACCAGCTCATCGAACGTGCCCGGGCCGACCGTAAGACGATCGTGCTGCCCGAGGGCGACGACGACCGGGTGCTGCGCGCGGCGGGCCGGGTGCTGCAACGCAAGATCGCGGAACTGATCATCCTCGGTGACGAGACGACGATCCGGGCCCGGGCCGCGGAGCTGGGCGTCGATATCGCCGGCGCGCGGGTGCTCGACCCGCGGACCTCCGAACATCTCGACGATTTCGCCCGCGAATACACCGAGCTGCGCAGACACAAGGGGATGACCCTGGAGCGGGCGCGGGAGACCGTCACCGATATCTCCTATTTCGGCACCATGATGGTGCATCGGGGGATCGCCGACGGCATGGTGTCCGGGGCGGCGCACACCACGGCGCATACGATCCGGCCCTCGTTCGAGATCATCAAAACGGTGCCCGGGGTCTCGACGGTGTCGAGTGTGTTCCTCATGTGCCTGGCCGACCGGGTACTGGCCTACGGTGACTGCGCGGTGGTCCCCGATCCGAGTTCCGAACAGCTCGCCGATATCGCCATCTCCTCGGCCGCGACCGCGACCAGGTTCGGGATCGACGCCCGGGTGGCCATGCTCTCCTATTCGACCGGTGAATCCGGTAGCGGCGCGGATGTGGACAAGGTGCGGGTGGCGACGGGCCTGGTCCGGGAGCGGGCCCCCGAACTTCTCGTCGAGGGCCCCATCCAATACGACGCGGCCATCGAACCCACCGTCGCCGATGCCAAACTCCCCGGCTCCGAGGTGGCCGGCCGGGCCACGGTTTTCATCTTTCCCGACCTCAATACCGGCAACAACACCTATAAAGCGGTGCAGCGCAGCGCGGGTGCGGTCGCGATCGGCCCGGTGTTGCAAGGGTTGCGCAAACCGGTGAACGACCTGTCCCGCGGCGCACTGGTCACCGATATTGTGAACACGGTGGCCATCACCGCTATCCAGGCACAGCAGCAGTGACGGCGCCGCGGTCCGGGGAGAAGGAGACGACGGTGGGCGGCGATCTGGTGCTGGTGGTCAATTCCGGTTCGTCCTCGATCAAGTATCAACTGGTCGCGCCGGAATCGGGCACCGTGGTGGCGGCCGGACTGGTGGAGCGGATCGGTGAGGACGGCGGGGCGATCGAGCACACCACCGACGGCCGGGCCCTTACCGACCAGGTCACCATTGCCGACCACACGGCCGGCTTGCGGCTCGCGTTCGAGAAGTTCGCCGAAACGGGGCACGATCTGGCAGGGGCGGGTGTGACCGCGGTCGGGCACCGGGTCGTCCACGGCGGTGAAGTGTTCTACCGGCCCACACTCGTCGACGATCAGGTGCTGGCCACCCTCGACGAGTTGTCGGCGCTGGCGCCGCTGCACAATCCGGCGAACGTGCGCGGGATCGAGGCGGTGCGCACCCTGCTGCCCGAGGTACCGCAGGTCGCGGTATTCGATACCGCGTTCTTCCACGGGTTGCCCGACGCTGCCAAGACCTACGCGATCGACGCGCAGGTCGCGGCCGCGCACGGTATCCGCCGGTACGGCTTCCACGGCACCTCGCACGAGTACGTATCGGGTTGTGTCGCCGATTTCCTGGGCCGGCCGGCCGAATCGCTGAAACAGATCGTGTTCCATCTCGGCAACGGCGCGTCCGTCTCGGCGCTGCGGGGCGGGCGCCCGGTGGACACGAGCATGGGACTGACGCCGCTGGAGGGCCTGGTGATGGGGACGCGCCCCGGAGACCTGGACCCCGGCGTCATCCTGCATCTCATGCGCACCGCGCAGCTGGACGTCAACGGTGTCGACCGCCTGCTCAACCGTCGTTCGGGCCTGTGGGGTATGGCGGGGGTGAACGATTTCCGGGAGTTGCGGCGGCTCATCGGCGAAGGCGACGAGGCGGCCCGGCTGGCCTACGACGTCTATGTGCACCGCCTCCGCCACTACCTCGGCGCCTATCTGATCGAACTCGGCGGAGTCGACGCGATCACCTTCACGGCCGGCGTCGGCGAGAACAACCCGGACGTGCGCGCCGACGCGCTGGCCGGCCTGTCCGCGTTCGGGATCACGGTGGATCGCGATCGCAATACGGCGCCGGAGCGGACCGCGCGGCGGATCTCCCCGCCGGACGCGAAGGTGGATGTCCTGGTGGTGCCGACGAACGAGGAGCTCGCCATCGCCCGTGCCGCTGCCGCGCTGACCGAAAAGGCCTGAACCAGACGGGTTTCAGTAGCAGGTGAGCGGCTGCAGCGAATCGGCGGCCCGCGGTCCCAGCGTCGCATAGGCCGTCGCGATGGCGGTCACCGCGCGCCGCAGCTCGGGTTCGGGGCTCGTGTAGGGCAACCGCAGGAAGCGTTCGAATGCCCCCTGGACCCCGAATCGGGGACCCGCCGCCAGCAGCACTCCGTGATTCGGCGCGGTGGCGGCGAGCGCCGTGGACACCGGCGTGGGCAACTGCGCCCACACCGACATCCCGCCGACTCCCGGAAGCACGTACCAGCCGGGCAGTTCCTCGGCCATGGCGGCGAGCAACGTCTCCCGCTGGCTGCGCAATTGCGTGCGCCGGCGCTCGAGAATCGGGTCGGCGTGCTCCAGCAGATGGACCGCGGCCAGCTGATCCATCACCGGGGTACCCAGGTCGACGGTCGCGCGGATACCGAGCAACCGGGTGATCAGCGATTCCGAGGTCCGGATCCAGCCCACGCGCAGACCGCCCCAGAAGGATTTGGAGGCCGAGCCGATGGTGACGACCTCCGATCCCTTCGCGAACGCGGCGACCGGTGATACCGGCGCCTGCGCGCCCAGGGACAGATCGGCCATGGACTCGTCGATGATCAGCGTCATCCGGGTGTCGCGGGCGATGGCGGCCAGTTCGGCGCGAGCCGTGTCGTCCATCAGGAAGCCGGTGGGATTGTTGTGGTCGGGTACGAGGTAGGCCAGCGAGGCGGCGGTCTGCCGGGCGGCGCTGCGTAGTCCGTCGAGGTCCCAGGCGGCCGCCGGATCCTCCAGGCGCAGCGGGACCGGTACCGGGCGCGCGCCCACATCGCGGATGGCTTCGATGGCATTGGGGTAGGTGGGGTGGTCGATGAGGACCCGGCCCGCCGTCGGGGCCAGCACGTTCAGCAGCAGCCGGAGCCCGTGCTGGGCGCCGAGGGTCACCAGGATCTGGTCGGCGCCGGTGGGCAGACCGCGTTCGGTGTAGCGGCGGGCCAGGGCTTCCCGCAACGGCAGGATGCCCACCGGGTCCATGCCGTGGGTACCCAGGTACGACGGGATGCCCTGCAGCGCGACCGAGTACGCCTCTTCCATCTCCGGGGGCGCGGTCATCGCCGCGTAGGTCAGGTCCACGGCCCGCGCGGCGCCGGTGGACATGGTGGCGATGATGCCGCGGGCAGCCCGGGTGCCGTCGTGCGCGATGGCCGGCGGCAGCGCGACTGTGCTACGCGAGCCCTGGCGGGTGATGAGATAGCCGTGTTCGCGCAGCAGCGCGTAGGTGGAGGTGACCGTGGTCCGGCTGACGCCGAGGGTGGCGGCCAGATCGCGTTCGCTGGGCAGGGCGATCCCGAGTGGGGCTCGCCCGTCGTGGATCAGCAGCCGGATCCCCTCGGCCAGCGCCAGGTAGGCGGGCCGGGCCGATTTGCGGGCGCCGCCATCGGCCGCCGCATCGGCACTACGCCAATGTCCCAGATCGCGAGCCAGACCCGTCGCGCCGATCACCCGTGTCGCCATAGGGTCCAGTATTAAGCGATTGGCTCTTTTCAAGCAAGTCCAGTTACCGGATGCTGAACGTATGACACTCTTTGTGGCACTCGTGGGAGTGGGAACTTTCGGCTTCATCGCATACGACTACGTCGTGCACGAATCCCGGATCGCCGAACTACTGGGTAGGTACCGACCACTCGGTTCCGTTACCGAGGGCGCGGCGAGCCGCTACGAACTCGAGCGGATGTACCGCGACCTGGACGCCGTCCGCTCGTACCGGGAACGGGAGGCCGCCTGAACCCGGTCCGATCGTGGCAGTCGCCGTGGATCGACCAGTCCAGTTGCGCAACTGGACTGGTCGGTTGTCAATTCAGCGGATGCGTGCGGTAGAACTCGCACGCCTGCCCGGAGAGCAGCCCGTCCTCACAGGCGAAATAGGTCTGGATACAGGAATTGGTATCGCAGCCCAGCCGGGCCAGTTCGTCACGCACCCGGAGGTTGCGTTCCTGCGGGCTCTCCGGCTGCGACGACGCGGCGGCCGGGGCCACGGGAACCGCGGTGCCCTGACTGTCCGCACATGCCCCGAGCAGGAGCATTCCGGTGCACAGCGCCGCCACCGCGGCGAATCGACCAGCGGATTTCCTAACCATGCGCACCTCCATATAACCCGGAGTGTTCGATGAGCGGCCAGCGTAATCGATAACCGGACCGATGGGTACCGGGCGATTCGGCCACCCGGGTCCGTCACGGGTCGGCAGATATCGGGAGAACCGCAGGCCGCAGTACTGCCGTCAGGTAGCGGGTTTTCCGCCCAGCAAAGCGGTCAGGGACTCTCGATCGGTCACCTTCCCGAATTACCCACCGGCTCCGCTAAAGCCGCGCGCCGGTACCGGTTCCGCGACTCGCGGTAGCACTACTCCCCCACCTCGCAGGCCACGCCGTCACCGTCGGCGTCGAGTTGCCGCGAGTAACCGGGCCGGCCACCCAGCAGCGGGGTGTCGGATTCCCGGCGGGCATGCGCGCAATCGAGGTAGTAGGGCTGCCCGTCCTTTTCGGGTTCGGCTTCGGCCCGATCGGCGGGCAGCGGATGGGAATCCTGGCTCCGATTCGACAACAGCGGGGTATCGGCGGCGGCCGGGGCGGCGGCGAGCGCCGACCGCGGCGATCCAGGACGGCGAGCACGAAACGGGTGTCGGTCGAACGCGGAGGTGATCGCCCCGGGCAGGAACAGCGCGTTCC